>DAHWHT010000361.1 GCA_027335515.1 Clostridia bacterium | reverse complement strand
ACACGGCCCGCCGAGAACTGCTGGAAGAAACGGGGCTGACCGTAGATCGGCTCGTTTTCTACGGCATCTTTTCCGGTCCAGGCTACTTCCACCGGTATCCGAACGGGGACGAGGTGCACAACGTGGCGGCAGTGTTCTGGGCGGCGATCGGCGACGCGGAGCCGCACGGCGACGGGCGTGAAGTCTCCGAGACGCAGTTCTTCCCCATGGCCGCGCTGCCCGGTGACCTGAGCCCGCCGAGCGACACCTACGTGCGACGCTTCGCCGCCGAGCGGACCGCACCGGGATGAGCCGCATGCTCCCGCTGGCCTGTGGGCCCGGTCCGGCCGCGGGACGCAACGCCGCCAAACGTTCGCGCTCGGGGCTCTGGCCAAAGCTGCGATGGCCGCTCTGGCGGCGAGCCGTGCGTGCTTCCGGGGCGTCCCCCAGGGCATGGGCAAGCCTTTCTCCGAGACCTGACCCTTCGGAGCCCCAGCCACACACAGACGACACCCCGGGGCGGCCCATGGGCCTCTATCGGCATGAGCCGCCCCGGCCCCTGATCGGTCAGCAGTCTGCGGCAAAGTCCCCGGTCCCCCAGGGGGAGGAACCGACCGCGTGCGCGAGGTCGACACACTGGCGGTACAGTGAGGACGCGGGGTACCGGAGCACGTGCAGGATGCCGCCGTAGTAGCCGTTGAGAAGCGTGTCTCCCGTTGCCTTGATGCCCCAGTACCAGCACGCGTGTCCGTAACCGCTGTGGTAGGCCTGGACACCGTCGGGATTGCCGAAGATGGGGGTGCTCCCCGGTTCGTGGAGCGTCGTGTTGACTGGGTTGCACGAAGCGGAATTGTTCCAGTTGCCGCCTTCCGCACGTTCCCACGTCATGAACGCGTAGGAGTTGGCGGAGGTCAGGCGACCGCGGATGCCTGAATACCGCAGCACGGCTGTGGCGAACGTTCCCGGCGTGCAGTTATTGGTAGTTCCGCAGTTTGCGCTCGGCGGAGGAGGGGTCGGCACTGAGCAGGTGGGCACGTTGGGCATCCGGGCCGGACCGGAGAGGAACACATTGCTGACAAACCCGGTCGTCCCGTGGGCCGTGATCCGCGTCCACCAGTTTGAGGAATACCCGTCGTAGGTGATATTCTCACCCGGCTGCTGACAGCTTGCTGGATACGATCCCGGGTTGACGTGGGTGACGATGTCCGAGCACCCCGTGATGGACGGGCTCCTGTCGCAGGCAGCCCCGCCGCTGCGGACGTTCACGCCGGGTGCCCAGACGTGCACCGGCGTGGACTTAGTACAGTTAGGCACGTTCGGCATGTGTGCCGGCCCGGTTAAGAATACGTTGCTGACGAAACCGGCGGTTCCCCTGGTACGGATCCACGTCCACCAGGTGGACGCGTAGCCGCCGTAGTGGATGGTCTCCCCGCTTTGCTGGCAGACGGCGGGATAGGACCCGACACCCACATGGGTGACGATATCGGGACACTTCACCGTAGACGGATTGTTGTTGCAGGCGTTGCCGCCTCGCCGGACATTGACACCGGAAGCCCAAATGTGCACGGTCGGCGCGTGCCCGGCCGCGCCAACGGCTGGGGCTGCGGTGGCGGCGAGGGCTAGTGCTGGAGTGCCCATCACCAATGCGATCGCGGAGGTGAGGGCGAGAAGAATCGTTCGGGCCGCTTGCCCCACTTTTTGGATGGTTCGCAAATGTGACCTCATAGCTTTCAGTCCTCCTTAACTGAATTGTGGCCTGGTGTCCGGTAGGGATGAGTCCGACCGAGGACCGTGCGCGGCGCAAGCATTGGATCCGGTGCCCAGGTGCAGGTGCTGGGGGTCGGCCTGTCTGCCGTTCGTCATCTGGAACCCATCGCCACGTCGCCAAAAATAGGGATTCGCGGATGGTCCGGCCAATCTGGGGGTTGCGTCGAGTGGGGTCCGCTCGCACCGAACGTCACGGTCATCAAGGACGGCAAGCCGGCCACCCTCTCGGACCTGGGTCCGGGTGAAGCGGTCACCGTGACACGAAACGCCCAGGGTTTGGTGACGCAGATCCAAATCGGTTCGAAGTAACCCGCCTCGGCCGTTCCAGGTGGAGGGGGACCGCACTCTGTGGTCCCCCTCCACGCACGCGGAAGCGGTCCTGCTCATATCCTTGGATCCTACGTCCCGAGGCGAGGGGCGCCGCGGTCGCTTCCCTTCCCAGCGCCTTCAGGCTGACGTCCGCTGGGAGCTCGGGCTTCCGAGCGGTCGTCTTACAGGGACTGCCGTCCGGCTGGCAAGTTTCCGGCAACGCGGTGTACGCGGTGCAATCAGGTCAGTCACAGACGGTGGTCCAGCGGGTCTACGCGCCGCAGCCGCCTCTTGTCGCCCCACAGGTCCTGAACGCGCGGATCAGCTGCAACACCGGCCGGCGATCCCTGCATCCGCAGGGGATCGTGATGACGCCGCCCGCCAAAGTGTCGCAGACGGGAATGCGTGGCGTGGTTCGCCGGGTGGCGTTGCCCGGCGTCACGACCACGAAGGGGGGCGACGGCTGGCTTGCGCAGCCCTGGCCGACGAGAGGCGGGTGCCATAGCCTGGTCTGGTGGCAGGACACCTGCCGGCTGTCCGGGCGTCCGGCGCCCGCAGAGGCTCGTTGGCCAGGGCCAGACGTTGCCCCCCGTCACGCGCTGCTGACGGTGGCCATGCCACCTCGCTGAACGCGGACAAACAATCGCGTCAGCGACAGCCAAGATCGACTTCGCCCCGGGGGAGACGCACAACCTCGGAATACGCCGGCACAACACTACCACCGGTGAACGGAACGGCGCTCTCCGCGCGCGGCTGCCCAGCGGCTGGAGGGGCGGCGTGCAGGCGAACGATGCGCTGGCTCCCGGCAAGGCACGTCTGTGGGGCGCAGTTTCAGCTGCCGCCGGTTGCCGCGCACCAGGAGGACAATTGCAGGTCGGCGGGAGCCTGTCGAGTTCCGTCACGATCCACCAGGCGCATTCGGGAAGCTTCAGCCAGGCGGCCCTGTTGGCCGATGCCTCCTTCAACCCCAAGGAGATGGTGCGTCTGACGCTGCACTATGCGGACGGCTCGACCGCCAGTGTCGCCGTGCCGCCCCCCATTGTTTCCCATTTAATTGGAGGATCCGCATTCCGGAGCATGCGGCCCCGGGCCGTAAGAGCAGATCCCTTCGCGACGCCGCGGTACAAGCCCACGGGCTTGCTGGGAAGAGGGCTTGTGCCGCGGGGTACCTCCGACCGATTCTGCCCGCCGGCGTCAGGGAAGCGCAACCGAGGGGGGATCGGGACGCCGGCCGGGCTGCGGCCCTCGGTTGGCCTGCGGTCCTCGCGGGGGCAGCGTCGGCGCCCGCCGGTATTTCCCGGGGAATCGCCGGCGCCCTACCCGGCGCCCTCTCGTTCGGCGTGGTGCCCGTTGGATGCCCGCAGCGTGCAGCGCGCCATCGCGGCGCGCCCGGGAAAACGGTGGCGGGTTTGGTCGGTTGCTTCACCTCACCATAGGGCGTGGGGATGCCCAGGTCGATTGGCAACGCTACCGGTAATCGCTCACCGACGGGTTGGGCGGTCCGCTGTATGCTACGCGCAGCATGCGGACTATAGCGGTTGCGTATCGGTCGGGTCGCCCTGCGTGGATGCGCCGGATCGCCGTCCTGGTGGCGACGGCATCGGTGGGAATGGCCGTATGGGTCGGCGCATCCGGCACGCAAGCCGTGCAAGCGACCCTGGACCGCGTGGCCTCGGCGACGCAACGCTCTGGCAACCGGTCCCTCACGGCGTGGTCGGCGCGGCAGTGGCCGAGCGTTTCCCTTCCGGGGGTCCGCTTGTACGTGGCGCCCGGCGTGCGGCGCCGCGATGTTTCGTCGGTGGCCGCGGCGCTGCAACGCGCTGAGCCGCGCGTGGTCGAGGATTTCGGGTTGGAGCGGCACCCCGTATGGCCCGTGATGCTCGTGACCCGTCAGATCCTCGCACGGCAACTACACGTGGCGCCGACGGCGGTGCCGCTTGGATATTACCAGGCCGGGGTGGTCTGGCTGCTTGATCCACGCGACTTCCTGCCAAGAACCGGCGGGGCGGCTCTGTACTGGAAACGCGGGCCGGTGGTCCACGAACTCACCCATCAAGCGGACGCCATCGTAAGCGGCGGAGAGGTGCCGCGCTGGTTTGACGAAGGGTTGGCGCAATACGAAGACTGGCGCCTCACCGGCTACGTCTGGACGCAGCCCGGCGACGGCTTCACGCGCACGACGTACACATGGGGGCAACTCAGCGACGGTTTTGGAGCCCTTCCAAACCAGGCGCTGGCCTATCGGCAGGCACTGGCGGCCACGGCCCCGATTTGCCGCGTGGGGGCCGGCGCGTGTGTGCACGTGTTGCAGCAGTTGGCTGCCGGCGTCGGAATATCCGTCGCGATTCGGTCGGTGGGCGGTGCAGCCCTGCTCGACCGTCTTCGCGCCGGGGTGTTGTGGGTTGCGGGTTCCGGTCCTTCGTCGTCTGGTCTGGCCGGACCGGCGCCCTGACCCTTTGTGTGGGGCAGGATGCCTGACTGGGGGCGAGAATATTCCAACGATCGTTCCGCGGCGTGCCAGGAACGCTTCGCATCTTGGAGGATGGGGTCTTCAGATGCGGCGCGGGGACTTGACGAAGGGACCGGCCACGAACTTGGCGGACGTGCGTGGGTTTAGCGGCGGTCGAAGGGGCGGTTACGTGTGCGTTCGCCCACAGGCGCCGGATGTCCGACCCGATCGCCGACGTGGCTGGTTGAGTCGCGGCGCCTCGTTGCCTTTCGTCCACGGGAAGGCCGGAGCTGGCACCGGGCGGGTGTCGTGCGATGTGAGTGGGGTTCACGGTGCGCCGGCCGGATGTCGACCTGGGCCTGTATGCCGCGCGGTGTCACACGCTCGCTTGTCCTGTGCAGGGCCCTGAAAGCGGTGAGCGCCGCTGGGGCTGAGGATGCGGGGCGGGAGGAAAATGCCGTGAGGAGAGGGACGGCGGTATGGACCAAGAGGCGCCCGGACCGGGCCCGGTGCTCATCGTGGACGACGAGCGGCCGTTGGCGGAAGGGTTGCGGCTGAACCTTGAGCGGTCCGGGTTCGGTGTGCGCATCGCGGAGACGGGTCATACGGCCGTAGAACTTCTGACTCAATGCAACCCGTGCCTGATCATCTTGGACATCATGCTTCCGCAGATGGACGGCTTTGCGGTGTGTTCTGCCATTCGCGATCGATCAAGTGTACCGATCCTGATGCTGACCGCCAAGGACACCGAGGACGACAAGCTTCGCGGGTTTGAGCTCGGAGCCGACGACTACCTGGTCAAGCCCTTCAGTGTGCGCGAACTTCTGGCGCGTGTCCGGGCCCTGCTCCGTCGCAGTCCCATCGCTGACGGCCAGAGGATTCAGGCTGGAGATCTGCAGCTCGACCCCGCCGTGCGCAGCGTGAGCAAGGGTGGAACGCCTCTTTCCCTGTCGGTGCGCGAGTTCGATCTGCTGTCCCATTTCATGCGTCATCCAGGGCAACTGTTCTCTCGCGAGCAGCTACTCGCCGATGTCTGGGGGTACGAATTCGTGGGAGACAGCGCGCGTACCGTGGATGTGGCGGTGTGGCGACTGCGCAGCAAGATCGAGGACGATCCCAAGGATCCAACCTACATCCTGGCACGGCGTGGAATGGGCTACGTCTTTCGGCTGCCGGGATGACGACGGCGCGGCCGGGCAAGCGGCGGTTTGCCCCTTTGGCCGATATTCAGGGAAAGATGGTCGCCGTCTTCCTGTTGCTCACCCTGCTGTCCATGCAGATCATCGGGTTGGGCCTGCTTGGGCGATTGCGCCAGTTTCAGATACGGGCCGACGAGCAATCCCTGCGGACCATTGCCGCTGGGCTGGCACAGGCGGCGCATGGGTTGCTGGGTGCCACCCCGTCGTGGACGTCTGTTTTTCCTCTCTTGGACAATCGCGCCCAGCAACTCCCCGGCTACGAACTGCTGCTGTTGGACGCCCGACGCCACGTGTTGTGGCCCCCGCAGGCGGTGGGCGATGTCGGCGCCTTCAACCTCGGTGCCCTGGGCCTGTCGGGGGTCCAGCAGGGCGGGGGAACGGTATGTGCCGCTCCGGCATCGCCGGCCGCACGGGTCTGGTGTGCCCAGCCCCTGCTGGACCAGGGCGACAAAGTGGTCGGGTACCTGTTGGTCTCCAAATCCGCGGTCGAGATCTACCGGGCCGTGACGGAGATCCAGAGAATCCTCTTGGGATGGACCCTTGTGGCGCTGACGGTGAGCGGGGTTTTGAGTTGGGTGCTCGCCAGGACGCTGACCGGTCCGATCGAAGCGCTGACGCGTCGGGCGCGGGAGATGGCGTCTACGGACTTTACCGGTCGGATGCCGGTGCAAAGTATGGATGAGGTGGGCCAACTGGCGATGGTGTTCAACCATCTGCTGCGCCGGTTGCAGCACACCTTGGATGAGATCCGGTCTGAGCAGCGCCGAGCTGCCGCGATTTTGGACAACATGACGGACGGCATTCTGGCGCTGGATGCTCAGGGACGCGTCCTGCTGTGCAATCCAAGGGCCGCACGTATGCTGGGTGTCGACGCGGGGCTCGCGGTTGGACAAACCGCGTCGGCGCTCGTACCCGCCGAACTTGCGTCGGCGCTTGCCACCGCGGTCGCGGAGGGCAGCATGCCGCCCCCGGTCACGGTGCGGGTCGCGGCCCACGCCCTGCAAGCCCACGTGGCGCCGCTCGCCGATGCCTCGACGGTTCGCGGTTCGGTCGTGGTCTTGCAGGACATCACGGCACGAGAGCAACTGGAGCTCATGCGCAAGGAGTTCGTGGCGAATGTCTCCCACGAACTGCGTACACCCGTTACGACGATCAAGCTGTATGCGGAGAGCCTCTTGGAATGGGGTTTGGACGAGCCCGAGTCCGCCCGTTCCAAGATCGAGGTTATCGCGACCGAGACGGACCGGATGGCCGGACTGATTCATGATCTGCTCCTGTTATCCCAGATGGACCATCAACCCGTACTGCGCGATCGCCGGCCGGTGGACATCGACGACCTATGCCGCACGGTGGTGGCCAACTTGATGGAGCGCAGCCACCACAAGGGCGTCTCCCTCGCGGCCCGCAGCGGACCGGGCTCTGCGGTCGTTTCCGGGGATCGGGACCGGCTGGTGCAGGTCTTGACCAATCTCGTGGTCAACGCCGTCGATTTTACGCCGTCAGGCGGAGCGGTCACCGTGTCGGTGTCGACGTCGGAACAAGGATGGGTCATGGTCCGGGTGGAGGATACCGGGGTTGGCATCTCGCCAAAGGACCTGCCACGTATTTTTGATCGGTTTTACCGTGTGGATCCGTCGCGGAACCGGGCCAGGGGAGGGAGCGGCCTGGGTTTGGCCATAGCGCGAGAGATCGTCGAGGCCCATTCCGGGCGCATCTGGGCTGAAAGCGAGCCTGGGGGCGGAACGCACGTGGCCTTTGTCTTGCCGCCGGACGGGGGTGCGACCGGATGAACGTCTTTGGGCGACATCGGGATCGCCCTGGACCAACCCGGGTTCGGCATCGCGGGCGCGGCTGGAGAAGGCGCCATGCCCAACAGGTCACCGGATGGCTCCTGGGTGCGTTGGTGGCCGCGAGTGTGGTCTTGGGCGGGACCCTGTGGTCCGGCGTGCTCTGGTCCGCCAACCCTCTGCTGCGCCAGGCGGGGGGCTGGGTTCCATCTGCCAGCGCGGGCTACCAGGTTTCGGGTACGGTGCATATGGGCGGCCAGTTGGCCGGCCTCGCGGTGCCGGCCCGCATCACCCTGCTCTATCCCGGGGCGCAGGGGGACCGGGTCCTTTCGGATCCGGCGGACCCACAGTTTGTCGCACTTTGGGGTCAGGTGCGCGCCTTGTTGCTTGGAATCCGCCGAGCTCAGTTCGCGGCCGGCCGCCACGTCGGATATAAGGTCGCCGGCCTGGCGGTGTCCCAGCTCAGCGGCAGCACCCCGGGGGTCGAGGTCGACTTCGGGCCCCGGCTTGCGTGGTCCCATTGGGTTCGGCTTCTGGGTGGATCGAAGCGCACGCCCGTCCCCGGTGATCCGCCGGTAACCCGTGTTCTTCTGCTGCCGACGGCGCCGTCGCTTACGGGGAAGACGCGCCAGGCTTCGAATGCGCCCGTGGCGTATGTGCTTGCGGGTGGGGCCGGGGTCGTCGTGCGCGTGTCGTCGACCGCCTACCAGTCTCTGGCGCGCCGGATCGCCGCCCTGCGTGGTCAGCCGGACCTCAGCAGTTACCCCGTCTCTCCCTTCGAGGTGCAGAGATCGCCCTTCCTCCTGGCGCCAGGGGTGCTTGCTCCCACGCGGTTCCCCTGGAGGCCGGTCACGGCTCGGGCGGAGGCCCTGAATTCCGCGCGCCTGGCCTCGGTGTTGTTTCCCAACCCGTTATCGGTCCACTTCCACGCCGGCAGCGGCGAGACGGTATACAGCAACGGGCGGCAGTGGCTGCTCACGGTGCGCGCGGCGCAGGGGGCCATGTCGTTTTTTGTGCCCCCGGGAGGGGGATCCCTCGGCGCGCCCGCGTGGTACGCGGGGCTGGATGCGGCCGTTCACTTTGTCGATGCACGGGGCGGTTGGCCCCTGTCCTCATGGCTCCTGCATTCTCAGGCATTGTATGATCAGCGACGGTGCACGCTGGCGAGTTGTCCGCGAACCGGTTATACGTACGCGTTTACAACGAGGCTTGCCGGTCTTCCGGTGCTCACCCCGGCCGGGGCGGGTGGCGTGCTCTCGGTAACGGTCATGGGTTCGGGTCTCAACGCCGCCTTTTACGGGCGGCATGTGCCCATACCCGGGCGTCCGGTGCCAGGGTATGGCAAGCCCATATCGGCGTCTCGGGCGTTGCGCATCCTTGGCCGTCGTCCACCGGCCCCGATCATCGGCCGCCAGGTACAGGTCCTGGATGTTTTTCCAGCCTGGGTCCCCCTGTGGCAGCCTCGCGGGCGGGGTGTGTTGGAGCCGGTCTGGGCCATCACGCTTGCCCCGGTCAGCCACGCGGGTGTGACCCATCCGTTGACGGCGTTGGTGGACGCCTATCATGCGGACGTGATTGGCTTCCGTCCTGCCAACGGGGCGTGAGGTGCGTCCGATCCAGGGGGGAGGATGGCCATGGACTGGTGGCGAGCGAAGTTGGTGTTCATCGCCGCCTTCTTCATCCTGGACGTGTATCTGGTGTGGCAGGTGGGGCGCCTCGCCGCACCCTTTTGGCTGCGCCCCGCCGCTTCGCAAGCCGCGGCGTCGGTTCCGGTCGCGCCAGCGCGTACGGCACCGGTCCGCCTGCCCGTTCTGGCGGTGCGTACGGTGGGGTGGCAACCGGGTCTGGCCCACTCGCTTCCGGCCACGGCGTGTCAGCCCCACACCAATGGTCACGGGCTGGTGACGTGCGTATCCGGGTCCGACTCGATCTCCGATTACGGCGGGTTGCTGGTATTCTCAAGTAGGCGCCCGGTGGTGGGCGTGCGCCTGAGCCGGACGCTGGGCGAATTGATGGCCGCCCGAGTGGTTGCTCAGGCCGGGGCGCCCCCGAGTGCGGTGGGGCCGCTGCGCGGCGGGGCGTGGAATCCCGCGACGCGCAGTCGTACCTTTACGGCCACGCAGCGGTACGACGGGCAACCGCTGTTCAACGGCACCTGGAGTGTACGCGTCGGTCGCAGCGGCATCCGTGCTCAGCGGTTTTGGTTGGACGTTTTGCCCCACGGGGCAGTGGCATCGGGGGTGTCCCTGATCTCCGCGCGGCAGGCGGCGCTCCGCGCTTGCCACGTGTACGGGGCGGCGGCGGTCCCGGCTCCCGGCGTGGCGCCGGTGCTCGGGTATTACTATCCGTATACTCTGGCCGCCGCCGTTTCAGGCGCGGGGAATCGGGGGGGGCAAATGCCGGGACCGGGCCGGCGTTGGTACGTGAGCCCGGTGTGGCGGATCGTGAATCAGCAGGGGAACGTCTTTTACATCAACGCGACCAATGGCGAGCCGGAGCAGCCGGCGGGTGCGGGTTCGGGAGCCGGCTCGTGCTGACCGCGACGGGTGCCCGGATGTGCGGGGACGCGCCAGATATCTGAGCAGGGCGGTGGATGAGTGGCCATCTTCCGGATCCAGGGCGGACAGCCCTTGCGAGGAACGGTTCGAGCCAGCGGTAGGAAGAATTCCGCCGTGGCGGTCTTGCCCGCCACGCTCCTCGCGGACGGTCCGGTCCGCCTTGACAATCTGCCCCAGATTCTGGACGTGGCCGTCATGGTGGAGCTGCTGAGGGCTTTGGGGGCGCGGGTGCAGCCGGAAGGGGCGGGCACGTTATGGGTCGATTCGGCCGGTGCCGGGAGCGCCATCACCGATTCCCGCTGGGCGGGACGGCTACGCGCCTCATACTACCTGCTTGGCGCCCTGCTGTCGCGCCATGGCGCCGCGGACGTTCCGCTGCCCGGAGGATGCGACATCGGCCTGCGGCCCATTGACCAGCACCTCAAGGGGTTCGCGGCCATGGGCGCCGAGGTGCGCATCGCCCATGGCATGGTGTCGTTGCGCGCGCCGCGTCTGCGGGGCGCCCATATCTATCTCGACGTGACCAGCGTTGGCGCGACCATCAATCTCATGCTGGCCGCTTCACGCGCGCAAGGCGTCACCGTCATCGAGAACGCCGCCAAGGAGCCGCATGTGGTGGACGTGGCTACGCAGTTGCTGGCCATGGGCGCGTCCATTGTGGGGGCTGGAACCGATGTGATCAAGGTGCGCGGGGTGGCCCATCTGCACGGCTGCACCCACTCGATCATTCCCGACGAGATCGAGGCCGCCACCTATCTGATCGCGGCGGCGGCCACGTCGGGGGACGTGGTCGTCGAAAACCTCATCCCGCGTCACCTGGAGCCCGTGCTGGCCAAGCTGGCGGAAGCCGGTGCGGTTCTCGACGAGGGGGGCGACTGGGTGAGGGTGCGCGGCCCGGAGCGTTGCACCGCGGTCCACGTCAAGACCCAGCCGTATCCCGGGTTTCCGACCGACGCGCAGCAGCCGATGACGTCCCTGTTGACGACGGCCGTTGGAACCAGCACCGTGACCGAGACGATCTGGGATGGTCGGTTTCGCTTTGTGGACGAGTTGCTGCGCATGGGGGCGCGGGTCACCGTGGCCGGCCGCACGGCGGTCGTGGAAGGCGTCCGTCGACTCGTTGGCGCCGCCGTCACGGCAACCGAGTTGCGGGGGGCGGCGGCCCTGCTGCTGGCCGGCCTGATGGCCCAGGGCCCATCGACGCTCGATGCCGGACAAACCCTGGATCGCGGTTACGAGGCGGTCGAGCAGAAGCTCGCAGGGCTTGGCGCCGATGTGCAGCGGCTTGCGGAGCCGGACGTCCGGGCGCTGCCATGGCAAGACGCCATGCACGTGGGGGCGGCTGGGTGGGATTCGGACGAGGGCGCGGAGCGCTAGAAACGCGCACGTTGCCCCGGGCGGGTCGTTCCCCCATAATGGGCCGGTCCGTCTGGTAGAACGATGAGGAGGTCGCGGGATGCTGCCCACACCGAAAAAGGTCAAGCTGGTCGCGGGCGGTGCGGAGGGACCCACTCCCCTGAACGCCTTTGACAACGCCCTCTGCCGCGCCGGGATCGGCAATCTCAATCTGATTCGGGTCAGCAGCATCCTACCGCCAGGATGCCTGTATGAAGAGGGCTTTTCCGTGCCGGCGGGGTCTCTCACCCCAACCGCGTACGGTTTCCTGACGTCGGAGGACGCGGGTGCGGAGCTCGCGGCGGCCATCGGCGTCGGTTTTGCGGAGGACGACTACGGCGTCATCATGGAGTTCGAGGGGATCTGCGGTGTCGCGGCCGCGCAGGAGCGGGTGGCACAGATGGTCCGCGACGCCTTTGCCACGCGTGGCAAGCGGTTGCGGCAACTGCAGGTGCAGGCGGCGTCGCACACGGTGGAACGCATTGGATCCGTGGTGGCGGCCGCGGTTCTCTGGTATTGACCGCCGGCCCGAAGGGAGCTCCCCATGAACCTCTGGTGGACAGAGCAGCAGACCCCGGGGTTGCGCTTGGGCCTGAAGTGCGCGGCGGTGTTGGAGCACCGACGGAGTCCGTACCAGGAGGTCGCGGTCTATGCGAGCGATGTGTATGGCCGCATGCTCACCCTGGACGACATGGTGATGACGACCGAAGCGGACGAGTTCGTGTACCACGAAATGCTGGCCCACCCCGGTCTCACGCTGTGCCAGGACCCGCGCCGGGTGCTGGTCGTGGGCGGGGGCGACGGCGGCACCGTGCGCGAGGTATGCCGCCATGCGGGAGTGCGGCGGGTCGTGTTGGCCGAACTCGACCCAGAGGTCACGGCGGTTTGCCGGCGCCACTTGCCCTCGCTGACCGCGGCGCTGGACGATCCGCGTGTGGAACTCGTACCCGGCGACGGGGTCGCATACCTCGCCGGCGCGCCTCCGGAGAGCTTCGACGTCATCCTGGTGGACGCGCCGGATCCGATTGGTCCAGCCGAGGGGCTGTTTGGTGCGTCCTTCTATGCTTCGGCGGAAAGGGCGCTTGCGCCGGGGGGGGTCCTCGTGGCGCAAAGCGAGTCGCCCTTCTTGCACGGTCAACTGATACGGCAGGTGCAGGCGGCGATGCGCGCGACGTTTCCCGCCGTTGGTCTGTACTGGGCCGTGGTGCCGACGTACCCGGGAGCCATGTGGACGTTCAGCATGGCTCGGCGGGCACCATTTGACGATCCCTGGACCGGGGAGAGGGCCGCGGCGCTGACGGGCCAGGTGCGGTATTGGTCCCCCGAGGTCCAGCGCGCCGCCTTCGTCTTGCCGCCGTTTGTCCGCGTGTTGACCGAGGCGGACGCCTGATGGGGCCGCCCTTGTTGTCCGGCGCGTTCTTGGGTTGCCGCGGGCGGGGGGAATCGCGATCGGCGCTGTTTGGCGCCCCCCTGGATGCGACCGTTACGTTTCGACCGGGAAGCCGATTCGGCCCCCTGGCGGTCCGGGCCGCATCCCCGGTATTGGAGGACTGGAGTCCCAGATTGCGCCGCTCCTTGTCCGACCGGCCGTTTTGCGATCTGGGGGACTTGGACTTCGCTCCAGGAGATGTACCTGGGGCCCTGCGCGCGATCGGGGATCTGGTGGCCGAGCTGCTTGAAGATGGCTTGCGGCCGGTAATGCTCGGGGGAGAGCACCTGGTGACCGTACCCGCGGTGGAGGCCGTCGCCCGGCGCCATCCGGACCTGCACGTCCTGCAAATCGACGCGCATGCCGATTTGCGCGAGGACTATCTGGGGGTCGGTCTGTCGCATGCGTGCGTGATGCGGCGCATCGCCGAGCGCCTCGGTCCAAAGCGGTGTCTGCAGCTCGGCATTCGTTCCGGCACGGCGGAGGAGTGGGCCTACGCGACGGAACGTACGCGGTTTGCGCCGGGGGTGCAACCCCTTCCTTCGGCGTGGGAGCCCGTCCTGCGCTCCGTGCCGATATACCTGACGGTGGATATCGATGCGGCGGACCCGGCGGCGGCGCCCGGCACCGGGACGCCGGAGGCGGGAGGCTTTTCGGCGCGTGAGTTGCTGGAGGTCCTCTGGGCGATGGACGGACTGAACATCGTCGCGGCGGACGTGGTCGAAGTGGCTCCGGC
>DAHWHT010000343.1 GCA_027335515.1 Clostridia bacterium | reverse complement strand
TCGAATACTGCACGAGTTGAGGATATCTCCCTCGCGCCGCTAGTTTGGCGGAGCACATCCTGCACAAGCACAAGCACGCCGTTGCCGTTTTGGAGCTGCGCCCCTCCAGCGGCGGACCGTTCGAAGTCTGTGTGAACGATCGCACAGTCTTCAGCAAGCGGGCCCTGGGGCGCTTCCCCGAGGCCGGCGAGGCGGAGGAACTGGTCGACGCGGCCTTGGGCGCGCCCTGAACCGACCGGGGGGCAGGACCGGCTGCCCCCCCCGTCGTACCCCTGGCCGAGGTGATCCCGTGCCCGCGTGCCGTTCGCGTGCCCATGCGGCCCGATGAGTGTGCTGGGTCGGACCTGGGACCTGCCGCCCGCCGTCGACCCTGCCGAGGCCGCAGCACTCGCACAGGCCTGCCGCGTGCCCGCGGCCGTGGCCCGGGTGCTCCATCGCCGCGGGCTGGCGGATCCGCGGGCCGCCGCCACCTTCCTTCGCCCCGGACCGCCGCCGGATCCGGGCACCGTCCCCGGCATGCCGGAGGCGGTGGCCGGTCTGGCCCTGGCGGCCCGGCGCGGCGAGCGCGTCCTGATCTTCGGCGACTACGATTGCGACGGGATCTGCTCGACGGCGGTGGCCTTCCAGGGGCTGTGCGCGTTCGGCCTCGACGTCCAGCCCCACCTGCCGGCGCGCGCGGACGGCTACGGTATGCAGCCGGAGACGCTCGTGGCGCTGGCCCGTCGGCACGGCTGCACGAGGATCCTGGCCGTCGACAACGGCAGCACGGCCGTGGAGGCCGTGGCCGCAGCCGCCGCAGCGGGGATCGAAGTGGTCGTCGCCGACCACCACCAACTCGGGGAGCGACTGCCGCAGGCGGCGGTCGTCAATCCCCGCCGCGACCCCGGCGGCCCCTGGGAGGGACTCGCCGGCGTCGGCGTCACCTGGTGCCTGCTGCAGGCGCTCGGAGCGGAACTCGGCGCGGAACCGCCGGCGGCGTTCGATCTGGTCGCCGTCGGCACCATCGCCGATGTGGCACCTATGCTCGGCGTCAACCGCGTCCTGGTACGCCTCGGTCTGCGGGCCATGGGTGCGCAGGGCCTGCGCCCCGGCCTGCGGGCCCTGCTGGACCTCTGCCAGGTCGCGCCGGGGCAGGTGCCCCAGGTGCGGGACGTCTCCCACGGCGTGGCGCCGCGGCTCAACGCCCCCGGCCGGTTGGACCACCCACGCCCGGCGCTGGATCTGCTCTTGGCCGGCGATACCGCAGCGGCTCAGGCGGCCCTGGCCGTGGTGGATGCCGCCAACACCCGTCGGCGGGCCCTGGAGGCGGAGATCGTCACCATGGCCCAGGAGGCCGCGTCCGCGTTGCCGGCGACCACGTCGGTCGTGGTGTTGGCCGACCGCCGCTGGCCGCACGGCCTGCTCGGGCCAGCCGCGTCCAAGCTGGTGGAGCACCTCGGCAAGCCGGTGCTCCTGGCGGAAATCACCAGCGCCGGCCGTTGCCGCGGCTCGGGGCGTGGCCCTGCCGGCTGGGACCTGACCGGGGCCCTGCGCCAGTGCGCAGACCACCTGCGGCGCTACGGGGGACACCAGCAGGCGGCGGGCTTCGAGTTCGACCTCACCGCACTCGACGATCTGCGCGCCGCCCTGACCCCGCTGGCGCCCCCCTCCGCAGCGGGCCCCCAGCTGCCGCTGGTGGTCGACGCCGTGCTGGAAGCCGGCGAGGTGACACCCGACCTGGTCGCCGCGCTCGACAACCTCGCGCCACACGGACCCGAAAACCCGCAGCCGGCGTTCCTGCTGCACCGGGCCAGCGCAACCGAGGCGCGCCCTGTCGGCGTGGCGGGCGATCACCTGAGCCTGAGGCTGCAGTTGGCCGACGGCAGGCGCGTGGCGGCGATCGGCTTCGGCCTCGGCCTCTGGGCCGGCGGCAGCGCGTCGCCCTGGGACCTGATCGTCCACCCGCAGATCAACCGCTTCCGGGGATCGAACCGGCTGCAGCTGCAGGTGGTGGACATCGACGCGCGCGACGACTGGGGCGGTTTCCTGCGCGGCGTGCGGCACGACCTGGACCGCCGCCATCCAAACCGCGCGCACCTCACCCAGGCCTTCCGCCTCCTGGCGGGGCTGGCGCGCGGCGGACCGCTCCCCCCCGATCCGGCCCTGATCGCCCAGTTGACCCGGGTGTTGCCGGATGTGGAAGCGGCGCAGGCGGCCCTGTGCATCTTCCGCGAGATCGGCCTTCTGGACCCGCAGGGCGCCCTGTGCCTGCCGGAGGCCGGCCGCAAACTCGACCTGCGCCACAGCCGCCGCTATCGGGCCGCCGAAGCGGCCCACGCCGCGGCGGCCGAGTTGGCCGCCGCGGTCGGGGTGCCGACGCCGGGATGAAACCCCGCCGCCCTACGGTCGGCCGCCGTTGCCGGCCGGGTTGAAGCCGGAGCCGCCTCCTCCGGATTGAGGGCCGGCGTGACCGGGATCACGCCCGAAGCGTCAAAGAGGTAGCCGGCCTGGGTACCGGTCACCCCCGTGTGCCCATACTGCCAGACGATCTTGCCGCTGCGCGGACCCGTCGGCTGCACGACCACGATGCGGTCGTTGTGGTCGTCGACAATGAGCACATCGCCATTGGAAAGAAGCTGCGCCGAAGACGGATGGTTCAGGGCGTTGGACCCGGTTGGCGCGAACTCCCAGCGCACATTGCCGTGGGGCCCAAAGAGGTAGATGCGACCGGGGCGCACCCAGTCGGCGACCAGCAGCGATCCGCCCGGCAGCTTCAGCGTATCCGACGGATAGCGCAGCGGCAGGGCCATATGCCAGAGGATGCGACCCGACGGGTTCAACTCCACGACCGAGTGGCTGTTGGGCACGCGGTTGTTGCCCACGTTGGTCACCAGCACGTTACCGCTGGTCTGGGGCACGTTGTCGTTGGGACCAATGAGGTAGCCGGGGATGGTACCCGGCACGCCGATGTGCTGGCTGCCCACCGTCCCGTACGTCCAAACCGTCTTGCCCTGGGGATTGACCACGATCACCCGCTGGTTGTTGGCGTCGTCGATCAGCACGTCGTGGTTGGGCAGCATATAGGAATCGTCCGGGTTGTTGATGTAGCCGGGGCGGGTCAGCTTGGCCGCGCCGGCACCCTGGGACGGCGTACCGAGGTGCCCATACGACCAGATGATCTTCTTGGTCGCCATGTCGATGGCCACGACGCGGTTGGCGTTTTCCTGGTTGACCAGGAGCTTTCCGGGCGCATACACCTGAATGTCGTCCGGATCGGTCAGGCCGTTCAGCGACCAGACAATCTTGTGCTGGGCGTTGACCTCGATGATCCGGTTGGCCTTGCCGTCCGCGATCAGCAGGTTCGCGGGCAGCGGGGGCGCCGACGCAACCGGATGCTCATAGGGCTCCAGTTCATAGACGCCGTTGACCGTCTTGCCCAGGTGCGTGCTCATCCGCGTGGTGGCGGTGATCCATGGCACATGCTTGGAAACCTGCAGCGGGTTGATGCGCACGCTGCCGGGGAAGGCCGAGGCGTGCGTGCCGGCAAACGCCGACACGCCGCCGCCGGATGCCGCACCACCGGTCGGAGGCGACTGGCCCGTCGTGGGCGCCCCCTGCTTCGCCGGTGTGCCGCCATGGTTGGTCGGCGCCGCGGCGGGCACCGTCCCACACCCCGCCAGCAGCACCATCGTCCCAACCACGGCCGCCATCCGTCGGCTCCAAGAGCCCCGCCGCGACCCCACCCGCAACCGCCTCCCCGCAAAACCACACCGAATGCCGTTGCCAACCATAGCATGGCGGGCGCGCCGATCCCACGGTCCTACATACCAGTGCCGGAACATCCTGACGGCCAAGCAGCGCCTGCGGCACGCATCGTCCACCGCCGCGCACGGGGCGGACCACGACGCACCCCGGTGCCGATCCCCACGCTCAGTGCACATACAGCGCGAAGGCGCCGACAATGGTCAGCACGCCGACGGCCAGGGTGACGACCGAACTGCGCAGGCGCGCGGCGAAACGCAGGATGAAACCGATCGTCAGGAAGCTGAACACCGCGGAAACCACGAGCAGCACCGCCACGGTGGGGAGCCCCACCTGATGGATGGCGCCCAGGCCACCCTTGCCGATCACCAGCGGCACGACGCCCGCGCCGAGCAGGCCGACCACGTCCAGCAGGAACGAATAGCGCAGCGCCTGCTCGCCGTTGTGGCCGCGCAGCAGAAGCGGGGTCACCGTCACCGCGCTGCGGCTGATACCCGGCAGGGCCGCCAACCCCTGGGCCGCGCCCACAATCAGCGACGTCGCCGTCCCGGGGACGCGGTCCGGTTCGGGCTGCGCGGCCGCCGCCGAGGCGGCCAGCCGTTCGCGTCTCCAGGAGATGAGGCTGGTGACCAAGAGCAGCAAGCCGATCGCCACCATGGCCTCCCCTCCCGTGGCCAGCGAAAAGGCATGGCGGACCGCAATGTAGATCGGAAGGCCGATGAGGCCGGTGGCCCCGGTCGCCAGGAAGAGGTAGCGCAGGGTGGCCGCGTCGCGGTCCTTGGAGAAGGGGTGGCGCAGACCCATGAACGCGGCGCCGACGTCGCGGCGAAAGTACCAAAGGGCCGCAAAGAAGGAGCCGAAGTTGGCCAATAGCCCCATGACGTACGCCGTGCCGGGCTTATATCCGCCCAGGAAGAAAATGAGGGTGATCATCGTCTTGCTGCTGACCGGCAGCCACTCGACGACCCCCTGCACCACCCCGGCAAACGCCGCGATCCAAAGACCACCGTGCATCCGATCCCGCCTTTCCAGGCCGCGCCCGGATCACGGCCGGTCCCAAGCATAGCCGATGCCTCTGGACGGTGGAACGCCCAGGGCGCCCCAGGAGCGCGGCGGCGGCGGGTCCCACCCGGATGGATGGGACCCGATGGCGCTGCGGCCTTCAGCCCTTCTTGGCCGCAGGCTTGGCGGTCTTGGTCGTCTTGGATGACCCCTGGGGCGGCATGGTCGCCCAGTTGGCGGGCACAGGCCCGGCGGCCGGTGGCACACCGGTGATCCCCAACTGGACCTTCATGGTGGGTGTGAACGAGACATGATCGAGGCGGGCGCGGATGTAGCCCTTGTCGTTGAAGTCTGAATTGTGCGCGGTGCACATCAGCCCAACCCAGGCCGCGCCCATCTCGGAGCGGGCGGGCTGGCCGGTCTGGGTCCACTTGCTGCCATCCAAGGAAGCGAATGCGGTCCACGTCCCCTGGGCGCGCTCCATGCGCAGCCAGATCGGTTGGGACAGGAAGTTGGGGGTCGGCGTACCGAGGGGCTTGACCATCGCCCCCTTGAGACCGGCCGGGCTCAGGCTGCTCTGTCCCCCGGGCGTCATACTGGGCAGCGCGCGGTCCTGCCATTCGATGCCGTTGCCGCCGGTGACGTGCGTCGACACCATGGGCGCGTCATCGGAAAGGTCGCCGCGCGCCATCAGGCCGACCTTGACCCAGGGGCTCAGACTCGGACAGGTCAGGTTGGTGATCGTGGTGACGCGGCACGTCCAGCGCCCCTCGGCGGCCGTCTGGGGCAGGCAGAAGAAGGTGCAGGCATCCTGGGCCAGGTAGACGTCGTAACCGTCGCCCAGCAGCGTATACACGCCATGCTGGACCTGCATGTAGGACGGCGCCAGGTGGTACGGGTCGCCGGCGCCCTTCTTGGGCGGCGCGGCGTAGTGGCCCGTCTTGGGCACGCTGCGCAGTTCCTTTTGCACCTTGGTCAGGGCGCTGGCCGAAGAGGCACCCGCGGCTTCAATGGCGTCGATCTGCTTGACCATGTCCTTCAACCCGCGGGTGATCCCGGTCTGATGGTTCCACATCTTCTGGCCCCAGGTGTTCATCAGGGTGTAGGCCTGGTCCGCCTGCCAGCGCATGAACTGCTGCGGATAGGCGTGGTTGTTCTGGGCGAGGGTGGCGAAGGCCTTGAGGTTCTTGTGCGCCAGGGGCGGCGCATACTGCGGCACGAGCGTCGCCCACTCCTCCCACAGGCTGACCAGCGCCGGGGAGAGCAGGAAGATGCGCACCATTTTGCGTTGCCACTCGGGTTCGAACGACAACCACTCCAGCAGACTCCAGGCCAGGTCGGGGTTCTTAGTGGCCGGGTTCATCGCGTAAAGATCAGAAGTCGCGCCCGTGACCGGACCGGTCGCGGGGAAGGAGGGCATATCGTAATAGTGCCATTTCAACGCGCGCCAGTTGGTCGCGGCCTGGGGCAAGAAAAATGATGGCGCCCAGGCCATTCCGAGCGTGCCCTGCGAGAAGCGGCCGCCCCCGCTGGGCGAGGTCAATGCCTTGCTGCGGGCCAGGCCATACACCCATTCGATGGCCTTGACGGATTCGGGCGCATCCAGATTGCACTTGGTGGGGGCGCCGGGGGCGACGTAGCTGCCGCCGAATCCCTCCAGGATGCAGTTGGGGGGAAGGTAGCCGCTGGGGGATCCGAGATTTCCCAGACCGAACGCGCCACCATACACCTGGCTTTTCCCCTGGTGCGAGCGCGCGATCTCGGTGGCGAGCTGCCCATACTCCTTGTATGTCCAACCCGGCTGGGGATACGTCAAACCGAGGCTGTCCAGCAGGGTCTCGTTGACGGCGAGCGCCATGGTGCCAAGGTAGCAGGGCAGGGCCCGCACCCCGCTGGGCAGTTGGAAAAGCGACATCTGCGCCTTGTTGAAGGCGGAGAGGTTCGAGTTGCTCTTGCGCAGGAAGGGTGAGAGGTCCATCGTCAGGCCGTCCGCGGCGAAGATGACATCCGGGTGCCAGGAATGGTAGATGTCGGGACCCGTGCCGGCCAGGATCTCGGCCACCACCTGGCCGGGCCCGCCGGTGTTCGGTACGATCTGAACGTCGACCCCGGGGTGTTTCGCCCGCCAGGTCGCCGTCGCAGAGTGCAGCAGTCCGTTGATCGTCGCCTCGCTGCCGGCGGGTCCCGAGCCGTAACCCCAGGCCCGCAACGCAATGATCGTCTTCGGCTTTTGGGTGGTGACCCCCGGCTTGGTGGTCACCGTGCCACAACCGGCCACCGTACCCACGGCGGCCAAGGCCACCGCCGCCGCTCCGCCGCGGGTCAGCGCGGTCCTGCGGGAAAGTCGCCTTTGCAACCTACCGTCCCTCCTTGCGTCCACGCCGCACATACGCCGGTCCCAGCGGGCGCAGACGCGCACCGGCCCCGACGGTGCCGTACGCTCTCCGCGTCACGCAGCGCTCGGACCCGCATCCATCCCTTGGGCGCCACCCCCCGGCAACCGGACGGGCCGGTCGTTAAGCTCCTGAGCGGGCGGCACTTCGCTGCCTGCTTCCGTAACCCTCCAGTGATTCGCCCGCAGCGCCTTCCATCCCGCGCCGGCCGCGCCGGCCCGCGCGGCCGAGGATCGACAGCCGGGTTCCGAAGCGGGATCATCGCGACGTACGCTGATCTCAGCCGGAGGTGTCCGCGCCGTGCAACCGCTTGCGACCCCGGCCGAACCGCCCTGGTCCGATCGACCACACCCCGGCGACGAAACCGCGCCCGATCCCCGCGGGCCGTTCGCGCGCGACCGCGACCGCATCCTCCACTGCGCCTCCTTCCGGCGGTTGCAGTACAAGACCCAGGTCTACATCGTGAGCGAGGGCGACTACTACCGCACGCGCATCACCCACTGCCTCGAGGTGGCACAGCTCGCCCGCTCCCTGGCCCGCGACCTGGGTCTGAGCGAAGACCTGGCCGAGGCCATCGCACTGGGCCACGACGTCGGCCATACCCCGTTCGGACACGCCGGGGAACGCGCCCTGGATGAAGCCCTGAAACGGGCCGGCCTGGAGGGAGGCTGGAACTCCAACACCTATTCCCTCACGGTCCTCGATCAACTGGAATTCCAACACCCCGCCCACCCGGGGTTGAATCTGACCTACGCCACGCGTCAGGGCATCGCGCGCCACCAGACGCCCTTCGACCAGCCGGCGCCGTTCGACGCCCACCCACAGCCCACACCGGAGGCCCAGGCCGTAAACCTCGCGGACCGCCTGGCCTACGTGGCGCACGACGTCGAGGACGCCATCTTCGGCGGGCTGCTGCCCATGGAAGCGGTGGAAACCGGTGGGGAGCCCGGCTTGAAGCTGTGGCAAACCGGTCTGGCCAGGGCGCGCGCGGAGTTCAAGCAGGCGGGGCAGGACGACGTCAACCTGGCGCGGTCACCCGAAGGGCGGCGCCGCGTGTTGCAACGGGCCAGGCGGTCCTTCATCAACACGGCCGTGCGCGCCGCCTGCGACGAAACCCGGCGGCGGTGGCGCGAAGACGGGATCGATCGGCACGAGGCCATTGTGACCGCGGCGCGACCGACCGTCGCCCTGCCGGCGGCGATGGACGACGAGGTCGACGCGCTGGCGGAGTTCTTGCGGCTCCACGTCTACCAATCCCCCCTGGTCGCGCGCCAAAACCACCGCGAGCGCCACATCCTGCAGGCGATCTTCGGCGCCCTCACCAGCGACGACGGTCCCCGGTTGCTGCCGCTGCACCTCCAGCCGCCGCATCCGGACGCATGGAACGACGAGGAGCGCTGCCGGCGCGCCGCCGCCCATATCGCGTCACTCAGCGACCGCGCCATGCAGGACCTCTACGCGGAGCTCTTCGACCCGCGCGAGCGCAGCATGGGACGGCCGATGTGAATGCTGGGCGGCGGGGATTCAGATCCGGCCGCCCAGGGCGCGGGCCACCTCGCGGGCATGGTAGGTGATGATGGCGTCGGCGCCGGCGCGGCGGATGGCGGTGAGCAGTTCCAGCGCCAGGGTGGTGCCGTCCGCCCACCCGTCGCGCTCCGCCGCGCGGACCATCGCGTATTCGCCGCTGACGTTGTATGCGACCACGGGCGCGGTCGTCCTGGCGCGCACCGCGGCGAGAATGTCCAGACAGGCAAGCGCCGGCTTGACCATCACCAGATCCGCGCCCTCCGCCAGGTCCTGGTCCACCTCGCGCAACGCCTGGCGGGCATTGGCGGGGTCGAGTTGGTAGCCGCGGCGGTCGCCGGCCTGGGGGGCCGAGCCTTCGGCGTCGCGAAACGGCCCATACAGCGCCGAGGCGAACTTGGCCGCATAGGCCAGGATGGCCGTTTCGCGATGGCCGGCGGCGTCCAGGGCGGCCCGGATCGCGGCGACCCGGCCATCCATCATGTCGGACGGCGCCACCAGGTCGGCTCCGGCCGCGGCATGGACCACCGCCGTCTGCGCCAACAGCGGCAGCGTGGCGTCGTTGTCGACCGCGACCTCCCCGGCGCGCCCCGTCGGTTGCAGCACCCCGCAGTGGCCGTGCTCGGTATAGGCACAGAGGCATACGTCGGTGCTGACGACCGCCTGCGGCAACTCCGCCTTCAAGGCCCGCACCGCCGCCGGCACCGGACCGTGCGGGTCCCAGGCGGCGCTGCCCTGGGCGTCCTTGTCGCACGCGGCGGGCTGGCCAAACACCAGGAAGGCGCGCACACCCTCGTCCCATGCGGCGCGCGCCTCGGCAGCGACGCAGTCTACCGACAGGTGGTGCTGATCCGCCAGCGACGCGATCGGCGCGCGCACCCCCGTGCCGGGCACCACAAACAGCGGCCAGATCAGGTGCCGGGGCCGCAGATCGGTCTCCCGCACCAGATCGCGCAACCCTGCCGTCCGCCGCAGCCGCCGCAGGCGCAACTCCGGGAAGCCCGCTTCAGCCATCGTCTCCCTCCGCGGCGTCGGCCGCCCACAGCCCCGCGATCGCCTCAACCATCGCCTCGGTGGTCGGCTCGCTTGCCACGGCGGCCACCGTCAGTCCGTACGCCTCGGCCGCCTGCGCGGTGACGGGCCCGATGCATACCACCTTGGCCGCCGCGCACAACGCGCGCCCATCCTCCCCGGTCGCCTCCAAAAAGTGCCCGACCGAGGCGGAACTGGCAAACGTCACCGCATCCGCGCCGCCGGCCAGCAGGTCGCGGGCCCGCTCCGCCGCCTCCCAGTCCGAGACGGCCTCGTAGGCGATCACCTGCCGCACCTCAAGCCCGAGTTGCTTCAGCCCGGACACCAGGGTGGGGCTGGCCGGATCACCCCGCACAAACAGTGCCTTCTGGCCCTCGCGCACCTGATCGGCCATCGCCGCCACCAGATCGGCCGCCGTGGCGCGTTCCGGTACGACGTCGGCCACGATGCCGTGGGCACGCACCGCCTGCGCGGTCGCCGGGCCGACACAGGCCACGCGCGTGCCGGCCAGGGTGCGGGCGTCCAATCCCCGCTCATACAGCGCGGTGAAAAACGGCCCGACGGCGTGGGCCGAAGTGAAGCACACCCACCAGAAGGCGGCCACATTGGTGATCGCCCACTCCAGATCCTCGGGGTCCGGCTGGTCGATGATCCGCAGCACCGGCAGCCCGACCGGCTCGGCGCCCAGCAGGCGCAGGCGGGCCGCCAAACCCGAGGCCTGCTCCCGGGTCCGCGTCAGCACGATGCGGCGGCCAAACAGGCTGCGGCGCTCCAACCACTGCAGTTGCTCACGCAGGCGCACCACCCGGCCGACGATCAGCGTCGCCGGGTTTCCCAGCCCGGCCGCGGCCACCTCGGCGGCCACCGACCCAAGGTCGGCCACCACGGTCCGCTGCCGCGCCGTGGTACCCCCTGCGATGACCGCGGCCGGGGTCGCCGGGTCCCGACCGGCGGACACCAGAGCGGCGGTGATCGCCTCGAGTTCGCCCAACCCCATCAGCACGACCAGGGTATCCGGCTGGCGCCCAAAGGCCGACCAGTCCACGGCGGCGGTGGGCCGTCCGGGCCGTTGGTGGCCGGTCACCACGCCAAACGACCCGGCCACGTCGCGGTGCGTCACCGGAATACCGGCGTAGGCCGGGACGGCGACCGCGGACGTCACCCCGGGGATCACCTCATATGGCACCCCCGTCGCCGCCAGGGCCAGGGCCTCCTCACCGCCGCGGCCAAAAACGAACGGATCGCCACCCTTGAGCCGCACCACCTGCAACCCGCGGCCGGCGCGCTCCACCAGCGTTCGGTTGATCTCCCCCTGGTCCATCGCCTGCCGGCCCGGTTCCTTGCCGGCGTCGACCCGCTCGCAATGCGGTGGGCAGAACTCAAGCAGGCCGGGATCAATCAGGCGATCGTAGACGACGACGTCCGCCGCTTCGAGCACCTCGCGCCCGCGCACGGTCAGCAGGCCGGGATCCCCCGGACCCGCCCCAACCAGGTAGACCGTACCAGGCCGCTCCGGCTCCGACACGTATTCCGGCTCGGGCTCGGCGTCCACACCATCGGCGTCGGCGTCGGCGGCCTGGTCGTCCGGATCGTCGTCGGGCGGCCACTCGGGGTCGGTCAGGTCGGGTTCCGCCGCCGACGGATCGACCTCCGGTTCGTCGTCCCCCATCACCTGGCGCATCAAATCCGAAGCGGAACCCAAAAGGGCCCCCATGGCCTGACCGAGTTGCCGGCCGAAGGCAACGGCGGCCTCCGCGTCCGACCGGACGCGCTCGGCGTCGGCGTCCGACCTACCCTTCCCCTGGTCGGCCCCGCGCCCCGCCTGCGACGCCGAATCCGGATCCCGCTCCGCCATCTTGCGCCCCCACCCCACCTTCGGCGAGCAGGGCCTGCGCCCCCTCGCCCCGCAACGCCTCCACCGCCAGCGCGGCGAGTTCGGCCGCCGACCCGCACAGCGCCGCGCGATCCGGCCAGCGGTGCCAAAGCGGCATCCCCACCAACGCGCGCACCACGCGGCCGGAGCGCGCCCCGCAGATCGCGGCCCGCAGGACCGCCCGCCCAGGCTCCTCCAGGGTAGTGAGCGCGCCCGCGGGGGCCTGACAACCGCCGCCCAACGCCGCCAGCACCGCCCGCTCCGCCAGGACGGCAAACGCCGTCGCGGGGTCGTCCAGGCGGCGTACGGCCGCGGTGACCTCCGCGTCGGCGTGCCGGACCTCCAGGGCCAGCGCCCCCTGGCCCGCCGCCGGAACCATGCGGTCCGGGGCAAACACCTCGACGGCGGCGGCGGCCCGTCCCAGCCGCGTCAGGCCCGCCAGCGCCAGCACCGCGCCGGCAAAGGCACCCTCCGCGACGCGGTGCAGACGGGTGTCCACGTTGCCGCGCACCGGGCCCACCGTCAGGTCGGGCCGCAACGCCCGCAACTGCACGGCGCGCCGCGGGCTGCCGGTGGCGACCACCGCCCCCGGGGGAAGGTCCGCCAGGCCCGAGACGCCCGGGGCCACCAGGGCGTCTCGCGGGTCGCCGCGGGCGGGAAAGGCCGCCAGCGACAGCCCGTCGGGGATCTCGGGGGGCAGATCCTTGGCGCTGTGGACACAAACGTCCACCTCGCCGGCCAGCAGCGCCTCCTGCAACGCCCCCACAAACCAACCGCGCGACGGCGGTACCGGACCGGCGGGATCCGCGGCCGACAACCGGTCGCCGGCCGTGGTCACCGACACCAGCGTCACCGGTCCGGCGGTCCAGATCGCCCCCAAGGCGGCCGCCGCCCAGCGGGCCTGCGCCTGCGCCAGGGCGCTGGCGCGGGTGCCGATGCGCAGCGGACGGCTCATGGCCGCGCCGCGACGGCGCCCGCCGCGGCCTCGCGTCGCGCAAACCCCTCCACGGCCGACCGCAGCGCGGCATCCAGTTCGGCGCGCCGCCGCTGGCGCAGCAGCGGCAGCAGGTCCTCGCGCGCCACCAGTTCCAGCCAGAAGCGTTTGCGCGCCTGCACCCCCGCAATGCGCTCCATCACCAACGGACGCAGGCGGCGGTAGGCGGAGACCAGTTGGCCGTGCTCCGGACCAAAGACGGCGTTCAGTTCGCGTTTCAGGCGCGCGGCCAGGGCGGGACTGGCCCCGCCGGTCGAGATCGAGACCTGCAGCCGCCCGCGGCGGAAGACCGCCCCGGCGACGAACTGGCACTGCTCGGGCACGTCGACGACGTTGACCAGCACCCGCTCCCGCACCGCCTCGGCGTGCACGGCCGTGTTGAGCGCGGTGTCGTCGGTCGCCGCGATCGCCAGGCCGGCGCCGGCCAGGTCTCCGGGGTGGTAGGTGCGGCGCGTCCAACGGATCGTGCCGCGCGCCGCGAGCCGGGCGATGCCGGGATGGACCTCCGGGCTGATCACCTGAACCTCCGCCCCGCACGGCAGCAGACCGATCACCTTGCCGTAGGCGACGTCTCCGCCGCCGACAATCACACACGCGCGCCCGCGCAGGTCAAGGAACGTCGGATAGTAGTAGGCGCGCAAGGTGACCCCTCCTAATTGCCGACGGCCGCCGCGTCCGCCGCGCCGCCGGGCAGGCCGACCACCGCGGTCGGATCGCAGCCGAAGACATAGGTCAGGGCACGCACGGCGTCATGGCCGCCGGGCGTGCCGGCCAGTTCCTTGAGCCGCCGCAGCGCTGGGTCGAGGAGTTGGGCGGCGACCGCCGTCGCCAGCTGGTGGACGCGCTCGCGCTCGCTGGGCTCCAGTTGGGGCAGGCGTCGCAGGGTGCGCGCCGCCTGCTGCTCCGCGACGGATTGAAAACGGGATTCCAGGGCACGGATCAGGGGCACCACGTCCAGACCGCGTAGCCATTGTTCGAACCGCGCGACCTCCTCGGCGATGATCGCCGCGGCCGCCGCGGCCTCACGCGCGCGGTCCGCCAGACCCGCCGCCGCGCCTCCGATGTCATCCAGGTTGCACAGCTGGGCCCCGGGGATCTCGGCCACATCGGGATCGACGTCCCGCGGCACGGCGATATCGATCAACAGCAACGGCCTCCCGGACCGACGCGCCACCGCCTGGCGCACGACGGCCGCCGTCACCACGGCCTGGCGCGCCGCGGTCGAACTGACCACGACATCCGCCGCCACCAGCTGCTCCGGGAGTTCCGCGAGCGGCACAGCCTGGCCGCCGACCGCGCCTGCCAGGCGTTCGCCGTGGCTCTGGGTACGATTCAGGACGACGATGCGGCCGCAGCCGGCCTCGCGCAGCCCGTGGGCCACGGTGCCCGCGGTGGCCCCGGCGCCCAGCACCGCGGCGCGGCGCGCGCGCAGGTCCCCGAGGGTGCGCCGGGCGTGATCGACCGCCGCCGCACCGACGCTGACCGGGGCGGCCGAAAGGGTGGTCTGCGTGTGCACCCGCTTGGCGCAGGCCAGGGCATGGTGGAACAGGGCATGCAGCATCTTGCCCACGCCGCCGGTCGCGGTCGCGTCCAGATACGCCTGGCGAACCTGGCCCAGCACCTGGGTCTCACCCAGAACCGTGGCCTCCAGCCCGCAGGACACTCGGCACAAATGGCGCAGGGTCTCGGCCGCACCCACGGCACTGTAGAGGTGGGTCCGCAGGTCCTGGAGTGGAACCGCGGCCCGCTCGGCGAACACCGCCCCGATTCCGGCCAGCGCGATGGCCGGATTGTCGGCCACGGCATAGACCTCGGTACGGTTGCACGTGCACAGCAGGGCCACCTCGGCCAGCCCCTGCGCGCGCAGGGCGTCCTGGGCAGCCGCAAGCGCATCGGCGGGCCAACTGCAGCGCTCGCGCACGGCAAGCGGCGCAGAGTGCTGATCGAGTCCGCAGACCAGCAGATGCAAGCGGTCCAGATCCCTTCCACCGCCCGTGCCCGCGCAGCCGGCCCGGCCGGCCGCCCCGGGGGCGCGCCGCAGCCGATTGTAATACGAGGAAACAGGCTCGGCAAACCTCGCCGCTCAGCGCTGGGCAATCCGCGCGGTGTGCAGACAGACAATGCCGGCGGTCAGCCGATGAAAGCGCACCTCGTCCATCCCCGCCTGCGCCATCCGCTGCGCCATGGCCTCGGCTCCGGGAAAGGTCTGCAGCGACAACGGCAGCCAAGCGTAGGGCGCCACGGGCAGGCCGGCGCGGGCCGCCCAGCGACCGAGTTGGGGAAGCACATGACGAAAATACAACAGGTACGGCACGCGGACCACGGAGGCGGGTGGGTGGCTCAACTCCAGGATCGCCACCCGACCGCCGGGCCGCACCACCCGGACGATCTCCGCCAGGGCCCGGTCCAGGTCGGCGACGTTGCGCATCACAAACGCCGAGGCGGCCGCGTCAAAGCTCCCGGCCTCAAAGGGAAGCTCCAGCGCATCGCCCCGCTGCAGCCGCACCCGGTCCCGATGCGGCGACGCGTCAACCTTGCGGCGGCCCACCTCGAGCATGCGCTCCGAAAGATCCACCCCGGACACGCGCCCGTCCCGACCCACCAGATCCGCCAGCAGAAGGCTCAGTTCCGCGGTACCACAACCGATGTCGACCACCTGGGCCCCCGCCGGCACCCCACAGCGGCGCCGGAAGGCCGCCTGCCAGCGCCGCCAGACCCCGGCGGTCATGATCAGGTTCATCTGATCGTAATGGTCGGCGATGCGGTCGAACAATTGGGGTATGAAGGCCGATTTGTCGAGGCCGGCCGCACCCTCCGCCCGCGCCTGCCCGTCGGAAACCCGCTCGTCCAACCGCCGACCCTCTTTCCGCCACGACCCTGGCTGGCGAGCCGCCAGGATCGGCCGACCCCACATGTACCCATCATGACGGAACACCGCCCGACCCTCAAGCGGCGGCCGCTGCGGACCGCGACCATCCCCGCCCTCCCGATCGGCGGCGGTGATCGAACGACACGCTCAGGCGTGTTGCCCAAGGGTCGGCGCTTGGCGCCGGATCGGTCGCGGCCCGGCGGGGGCAGGAGCGCGAGGACCAACGCGGCTTCCTTGGCAGCGGTCGGTCAGCGGAGCGGTATCGGGCGGCATGATGGGTTCCCTCTATGGACGGGAACCGAACGCCGGTATCGGCGATTGACGAACGTCTTCAGCCACGTTCGGCCGCGGTCAGCTGGTCAGCGCGAAGTTGGGCCGCCGCGCGGCGGCCCCAGCCAAACCGGACCACGGGCCCGTGAAAGCCGACGCAATCCGCATCGGCGTTGAACTCCCCCGCCACCTCGCAGACAAAGTGGCCGACTCCGCGCTCCAGCACCGGCGGGTCGTCCCCGTCCCGGACCAAGCGGTCACGGTCCAGGGCAGCCGGAGATGCGGCGCCCCGCCACACGCGCAAGGCCAACGGCAGTTGGTCCTCAGCCAGAAGCGAGAGCCCAAAGCGGCCGCTCGTCCGGATTCGGTCGACGATCGCCATACCCCGTTCCAGAGAGACGAGCATCCGGGGTGGTTGGTGGGAACATTGGGTGAGTAGCCCCGGGGGGTTTCACCCCGGGGCCCTCTCAGAACCGGACGTGAACGTCTCCGCTCATCCGGCTCCCCTTATTCCGCCGCCGGGAGAAGTCCCCTTTTCCAGTGATCGAAGAGCTCTGGCTGTCGCCGTGC
>DAHWHT010000342.1 GCA_027335515.1 Clostridia bacterium | reverse complement strand
ATCTGTTACTGCAGGTTTCGACATTACCAGAATATAATCACACCCTACGCACAGCGGAGACTCCGTGGGTCCATCTCTTAGTGGAGCAAAAGTTGCCCAAGCCAGCACCGCTGCTCGGGCTGGAATCGGCACGGCTGTGTGGGCGAGTCAGGTTGCTACACTGTCGAGAGCCGGACGTGCTCCAAGACCCTGGTAGACATGCCGCGCAGTTCTTCCTCTATTTCACGATCAGCAATCACAACAAGACTTCGTTAGGCTTTTCCGATTACTACTGGCTCGGCATTCCCTTTTTTGATAGTCGCGCGGAGAGTATTCCCGACTACCGCGCCAAGGACTTCGGGGGCACCAACAAATACATCTATACACCGGGCACCGGCACTTGGGGACTGGGAACCCTCCGTGACCTCGGTTGGATGGCGTTTGATGTCGAGCTGAAGCCGGGGCTACTTGCCGGGTTGAACGCCGCCTGGAACGCGGGCTACTTGCCGGCATCCCACCACATGGAGGACTACGCGATGACCGCAGTCAATATGGGGTGGGAAATGCCTGGAACATTTGATGCGGCGATGCAGGTGGAACGATTGGCGTGTTGGGTAGATCGCCGGTAGGTTGGACAAGACAAGTCTTGCGTGGTTCAAAGCCCCTCCCGAGAGGTTGGGTGGGCGGTGGAGGGAGCGCGCCCAAAACGTGGCCCATCCGCGGGCGTCCGGCGTTGCGGACGGTGGCAATGCCACCCGGCGAACCACGCCGCGCATTCTCGTCTGCGACAGCGCCACCAGCGCCCGCAGAACGCGCGACTCCAAGTTATGGCGCCCCCGGTCGCGCCCCAATTGCCACCACCACGCAAACTATCTCCCCTGCGCTGACCACGCCGTCTGGATGGTCGGCTGCGGTCATGCAAGATAAACCCGCGCCGCTCCAAGTCCGTCACGCCCCGTCACCTCCGGACTTTTCGGACTCCGCCGTCGCGGCCGGCGCGAACACCGGCTGCGCCTTCCACCGCATCTTGCGGTCCAAGGGATGCGCGTCGACTCGGGGGCGGGACTCCCGGATCCAGGAGCCGCCCCCCGAACCTGGTAACAAATGTGTACACACTTGGACTACGACGAAGTGGGGCTTGGCCATGGGTTGGCTCTTCCGCCTTGTGCGCCAGCCGCAACGAGCGAACGCCGCCCGAGGATGCATGGTGTAAATGTGGGCGCCGGGCGGAGGGAAATCCCCCTTGTGACGCAAGCAACGGCAGCCTGGCACGCCCAGGAGCTCTCACAGACCAAACAACAGGTAAGCCTGGGCCTGAAGACTGGATGTTCCCGAACAGCGTGGGGGAAGTAAGGGACCCCAACGGCGTTGAACGGGCCTTGCGAGCATTGGCATATGCGTTGCCGCCATGCGCTGCGGCATTCTACCGCAAGTCTGTTGCTGGCTGCGGGCGTTACGCCGGAACTGGCAGCGAAGATCAAGGCCCACAAGGACATACGCACTTCTTGCACGACGCACAGTGCAGTGACTTACTGCCCTCCCACCGCGCAAGACGCAGCTCGGCAGGTCGAGGGGTTCGTGGCTCGGGTTGCGCCTTTCAGCGACGTCGGCTCAGCCTCCGAGACCCGCGTTGATGGCAAACCCGATGGCAAAGGACACACCACTGCCAACTTTCGCCAGCCGGAGCTTCGGAGACCCTTATCGCTCTGAGGTTCTTTTGGTGGAGGTAGGCGGGTTCGAACCGCCGGCCTCGTGAATGCCATTCACGCGCTCTCCCAGCTGAGCTATACCCCCACGAAGGCACCGGCCGCGCCAAGCGGCGCGACGCTGAGCATACCCGCCGCGGCGTACACCGTCAAGCCCGGATCGCCGTCGGCTCCGCCGTCCAGAAGGCCTGCGGGGCATCGCCCCACAGCCGCTCCAGATCGAAATACTCCCTGACCTCGTGTTGGAAGACGTGGACGACCGCATCGCCGCAGTCCAGGCAGATCCAGCGGCCCTCGGCGTAGCCCTCCACGCGCAGGACACGCCCCCCGTCCGCCGCCACCACTTCACGGACCGCGTCGGCGAGGGTCTGCACCGCGATGCGGGAGCCGGCGCTGACGATCACAAAGTGGTCTGCAACCGCGCTCAACTTCGTGACCTCAAGGACGGTAACCCGACTGCCTTTGCGGTCCGCCAGGGCATCACAGATCCGCGCCACCAGGTCCGGCACCGCAACGCCGTTGCCCGTCTCGATCCCTCCCGGCCGATCGGTCCGGCCGACCGTCTTGCCCGCATCCTATGTCCCCACCCGCTTGCGGTCAACCGCCAGCCTCTGGCCGGCGTACCAGCGGCGGCTTCCGAGCCAGCAGCGTGTTGCGAGCGGCCACCGTACGTGGGTCGATGCGCCGACCCAGCTGCACCAGACGCACGATGGCGGCGTCCATTGCCGCCAGGGTCGAAGCCCACAGATCCTCTTGCGCCAAAGACCGCAGGGCCTCGACGCCGCGGTAGCGGTGCCCCGGTTCGATCAGGTCCGCGACATACACGAGGCAATCGAACTCCGTCATCTCGGGGTCGCCGGTCGTATGGCGATCGATGGCCGCGAGCACCGCAGGTGGCAGGTCGGGCCAACGGGCGGGAAGCAGGCGCGCCGCGACCGGCCCGTGGAGTACGTCGGGCACGATCCCGCCTTCGGGGGCGTCCGCGGCCACGACGCCGCAGGCGCGCGCCACCGCCACGATTTCCTCCGCGCCGCACTCGCGATACCAATCGTGCAGCAGGCCAGCCAGTTCCGCCGCCCTGGCATCCAGACCGTGGTGGCTGGCGAGGGCCGCGGCCGCGGCCGCGACCCGCTCGCAATGGGCCGCGCGGCCGCGGCCCAGCCGGGATCGCAAAGCCACCCGCACCTCAGCGGGATCCACCGCCATCCCCGGCCTCCCCCCCATACAACCCATGCCCCACAATGTATCGTCGCACCGCCTCCGGCACCAGATAGCGTACCGACGCCCCCGACGCCAACGCGCCACGCAGGGCGCGCGCCGAAACATCCAGCCCCGGCACGTCCAAGACCACAATCCGCGCGGCCAGGGGACGCCCGGGGCCGGTCCGCCATGCCTCGATGGCGTCCCGCGTCCAGCCCGGCCGCAGCAGCACCGCGAGCGTGGCCAGGGCGCACACACGCGCCGGGTCCCGCCAGGTGTGCACCTCGACCAGGCTGTCGGAGCCCATGAGCCACAGGAGCTCGGCATCCGGGTGCCGCTTGGCGCAGGCGGACAGCGTCTCGGCCGTGTACGACGGGCCGGTGCGGGTCAGTTCGCTGGTGTCGATCGCAAAATGGGCATTGTCAGCCGTCGCCAGCTGCAGCATCGCCAGCCGGTCCGGTCCCGAGGCGTGCGCACCCGCCGGCTTGTGCGGCGGCGACCCGGCGGGCAAAAAGACGATCTGCTCGAGCCCCAAGCGCTCGCGGGCCGCCTCCGCGACCGCCAGGTGGCGGACGTGCACCGGGTCGAACGTCCCGCCAAACAGCCCGAGCCTCGCCTCGCCCCTCATGCGTCGGGGGCCCCCATGCCATCCTCGCCGTACGGTGCCGGCTTGCCGTCCGCGTCCAGGGTGAAGGTCCAGGATCCGATGGCGACCGCGTCCCCGGGCCGCACCCCGGCGTGGCGCAACCGGGCCGCCAGCCCGCGGCGGGCCAACTGCCCGCACAGGTAGTCGACGGCCTCGGGGTTATCCGTATCGCCCATGCGAACCAGGCGCTCCAGGTCGGCATCGGCGACCCTCCACGCCCCGGGGGACTCCGGGCTTACCGACGCCGCGGATGCCGCCCGCGGCCGCGAGGCAATCGTAACCTCTGCCTCCTCCAGCCCTTCCCCTTCCGCCTCGGCCGCAGGCGCCGCCGCAAAGCGGGCCGGCAGGCGGTCAACGGCCTCAAACAGATAGGAGGCCAGGGCGTCACAACCCGCACCGCTGGCCGCGCTGATGGGAAAGGCGGCCAGGACGCCGCGGGCCGCGGCGCAAAGGCCCGTCCAGGCCGCGGCGAACTCGGGCAGGTCGCGCTTGTTGCCGCACAGCACCCGCGGCCGCTGCGCGAGTTCCGGATGAAAGCGGGCCAATTCTTCTTCGATCAGCCGAAAGTCCTCGGTCGGATCACGGCCCTCCGTACCCGCCGCGTCCACCACATGCACCAGCAGGCGGCAGCGCTGCACATGGCGCAGAAAGGCATCCCCCAGGCCGCGCCCGGCGTGGGCGCCCCGCACCAACCCGGGGATGTCCGCGCAGACGAGTTCCCGTTCCCCACGCCGCAGCACGCCCAACTGCGGCTGGATGGTGGTGAAGGGGTAGGGGGCGATTTTGGGTCGGGCCGCGGAAAGCGCCGCCAGAAGCGTCGACTTCCCGGCATTGGGCATGCCGACCAGTCCGATGTCGGCAAGCACCCGCAGCTCCAGTTGCAGGTCGCGCAACTCGCCCGTTTCGCCCCGCTCGGCAAACCGCGGGGCCTGGCGCACGCTGGACCGGAAGCGCGCGTTGCCGCGACCGCCCCGGCCGCCGCGGGCCAGCAACACGCGTTGCCCCTCGGCCACAATGTCGGCCACCACGGCGTCCTCGGCCCGCAGCACCGTGCCCAGCGGCACGGCCACATCCTGCGACGCGCCGTCGGCGCCGCGCCGCAGGGCGCCAGCGCCCGACCCACCGTCAGCGGCCCGAAAAACCCGCCGGTGGGCGAAGCGGATCAGCGTGGCCAGGGCCGGATCGCCCACCGCCCAGACGTCCCCGCCGTTGCCGCCGTCGCCACCGTCCGGACCGCCGAACGGCACATACTTTTCACGCCGGAAGGACACGACCCCGCGGCCGCCGTCCCCCGCCTGCACCCGCACCTCGGCCTGATCGACGAACACGGCCCATCCCCCCGCCGGACGGTTGCCCGCACGGCCACAACCGGCGGGCGCCCCGTCCTAGCGGACCGCCGCCTCGGCAGGCACCACGACGCTGACGTGCTTCCGCCCGCCCTGGCGGGTGGCAAACAGGACCACCCCGTCACAGGTGGCAAACAGCGTGTCGTCCGAACCGCGACCCACGCCCGGACCGGGCCGAACCGGCGTCCCACGCTGGCGCACCAGAATCGTACCCGCCCGCACCCGCTCACCTTCAAACCGTTTGATGCCCAGGTGCTGCGGATTGCTGTCCCGCCCATTGCGCGAACTGCCGCCGCCCTTTTTGTGCGCGAAACGCTGGAGGTCAAATCCCCAGCGGACCATGATCGCCATCCCCCTGTCCACGGGCCGGCGGCCGCGCGCCCCTCAGGCGTACCGCCCGCGGGCGTTGGGCCGCGACCGCCTCGAGCCCAAGACACATCGTCTCCAGGATGTCCTGCGCGCGGAGCCACGACGCACTTGAAAGACCCGCCGGCAGCCGGCACTCCAACAGACCGGATCCCGCGGCCACCTCGACCGCGATCCCCAGGTGGTCCTGCAGCCCAAGCACGGCGGTCTGCGTCAGGGCGGAAACGGCGGCACCGACGATATCCCGCCCGGCCGTTCCGCTACCGCTGTGCCCGGATGCCCGGAAGCCGGAAATCCCCCCGTGCGCCGCACGATCCACGGTCACCCGCACCACGGGCGCCGCCCCCCGGCCGCCGCGGCTGCCTCAGGCCTCGACCGCCGCCGGCTCGTCTGCACCGTGCCGGATCGCCGCGATGCGCACCCGGGTCAGCGACTGCCGATGCCCGGTCTTGCGGCGGTAGTTGACCTTCGACTTGTATCGAAAAACCGTGATCTTCGGCCCGCGCGTCTGCGCCAACACCAGACCCTCGACCCGCGCCCCGGCCACCGTGGGGTTGCCGGGCACGAATCGGCCATCCCCGGCCAGGCAGAGCACGCGGTCGAAGACGACCGAATCACCGGGCGCGGCGTCGCACTTTTCGATCTCCACAACGTCGCCCTCGTGCACCCGGATCTGCTTGCCGCCGGTTTCGACCACTGCGTACACCATGCGCCTCCACCCCCCGCCGCGCCTACTTCACCTTGGCGGTGGCGCCCGCTTCCTCGAGTTGCGCCTTGAGCGCGGCAGCCTCTTCCTTGCTGACCTTCTCCTTGACGACGGCCGGCGCCGCCTCCACCAAGTCCTTGGCCTCCTTGAGGCCGAGCGAGGTCACCTGGCGCACAACCTTGATGGCCTGGATCTTCTTGTCGGCCGGCACGGACTCGATCAGCACGTCGAACTCCGTCTGCTCCTCGGCCGCCGGTGCCGCCGCCGCCGCCGGTGCCGCCGCCGGTGCCGCCATCGTCACCGCGGCCGAGACACCAAACCGTTCCTCAAACGCCTTGACCAGATCCGCCAGCTCCAGCACCGTCATGCCTTCGACCACTTCGAGCACCTGCGCCACCTTCGACAACTTGGATACCCCCCTCATCGTGCGGACGAAACCCATTCCGGCCGCTATGCCGCACCGCCTCAGGCGGCGCCGGCGGAATCCCGCTGCTTGGCCAATTGCTCGGTCACCGTCGCGAGGTCGCGAAGCGGGGCGGCGAGCACCCGCGCCATCGCCACCAACGGGCCGCTCAGGGCGACCGCCACCTGCGTCAGCAGCACTTCGCGCGGCGGCACGGCGGCCAGCGCCTCGACCTGCTGCGGCCCGATCACCTGCCCGTCCAGCACGCCGCCCTTGACCACCAGCTGCTGGTGATCCTTGGCGAAGGCCAACAACTCGCGCGCCGCCGCGGTCGGGTCCGCCTCACTGAAGGCAACCGCCGTCGGACCGCGCAGCATGCCCTCCAGACCCTCGATGCCGGCATCCCGAGCCGCCCGCGTCACGACGGTGTTCTTCAGCACCCGGTACTCGACACCGGCGCCGCGCAGCTTCCGGCGCAACTCCCCGTCGTCGCCGACGTTCAGGCCGCGGAAGTCCACCACCACGGTGGCGCTGGCCTCACGCAACCTGGAGGCGACCTCGCCGACCACCGCGGCCTTGGCCTCTAGGCGGGCGGCGCCGACCTTGCCCCTTGCCACGCGCATCCCCCTCTCCGACCCGCAGACACGAAAAACACCCTCCGCACCACAGGCGGAGGGCGCAACAACCGCCCAGCGGGCGGCCGCTCCAACCCCACCTCGGCAGGCGACGCCCAAAGGCGCCTTATCCTTCACAGGACCTGCGGTCTGCGGTGGCGATTCCAGAGCCGTCGGGATCAAACGCACCTTAGCCCAGCCGCAGGCCCGCGTCAAGAAGACCCCTCAGACGGCCGGCGCGGCCGAAACCATCGGGTCCACCGAGACGCCCGGCCCCATCGTCGAAGAAACGGTGATGGTCCGGACGTAAACCCCCTTGGCCGCCGCGGGCTTGGCCCGGTAGAGGGCGTCCAGCAACACCTGGAAGTTCTCCGTCAGGGCGTCGGACGCGAAGGACGCCCGCCCCAGGGGGGCGTGAACCACTCCCGCCTTCTCGGTGCGGTACTCGACCTTGCCGGCCTTGATCTCGCGCACCGCCGTGGCGACATCGTTGGTGACGGTGCCGGACTTCGGGTTGGGCATCAGGCCGCGGGGGCCCAGCAGCCGACCGAGCCGACCGACCGAGGCCATGAGGTCCGGCGTGGCGACCGCGACATCAAAGTCCAGCCATCCGCCCTGAACCTTCTGGACCAACTCCTCGCCGCCGACGACGTCCGCCCCGGCCTCGGACGCCTCCTTGGCCCGGTCCCCGCGGGCGAACACCAAGACCCGCACCGCCCGGCCGAGGCCGTGCGGCAGGGCCACCGCCCCGCGAACCATCTCGTCGGTGTGGCGCGGGTCCACGCCCAGACGCACCGCCACCTCCACGGTCTCGTCAAAGTGAGCGGTCGCCAACCGCTTGACGAGTTCGAAGGCCTCCAGCGGCTGATAGACGCGGGCCTCGACCGCCTTGGCGGCCTCACGAAACCGCTTGCCGTGCCTCTTCACCGGATGCTCCCCCTCTGCCCAAGCGGCAGTCGTCAGGCGTTCTCGACGATCTCCAGGCCCATGCTGCGCGCCGTACCCTCGATCATGCGTTCTGCGGCCCCAAGATCCACCGCGTTGAGATCGGGCAGCTTCTGCTGGGCGATCCCCCGCACCTGTTCGCGCGTCACCCTGCCCACCTTGCGCGTGTTGGGCGTGGGGCTGCCGGACTCCAGCCCGGCGGCCTGCTTCAGCAGGATGGCGGCCGGCGGTGTCTTCAATACGAAGGTGAACGAGCGGTCGGCATAGACGGTGACCACGACCGGGATGATCAACCCGGCCTGCTCCTTGGTGCGCTCGTTAAACTCTTTGGTGAACGCCATGATGTTCACGCCCTGCGGACCGAGCGCCGTACCAACGGGCGGCGCCGGCGTCGC
>DAHWHT010000299.1 GCA_027335515.1 Clostridia bacterium | reverse complement strand
CGGCTCGACTACTTCAACGAGTTGGGGCTGACGGCCCCGGATCCCAACTGGACCTACGTCGACTTCGCCCGCACCTGCCGCGCGCTCACCAAGACGGGGTCCGGCGGGCAAAAGCGTTACGGAGGCGCGATCGAGTGGTTTTCCAACGGCATCAACGGCGCGACATACATTCTGCAGGCGTTCGGCGGCGGCCTGACCGACGCCGCTGGAACGGTGTCCTGGCTCGGTCGGCCGGGATCCATCGCCGCTGGCAACTGGCTTTATCAGGACTTGTTCTGGCCGGGCATCGCGGTGCCGCACGACGTGTCCAAGGGTCATCAATGGCTCTCCGCGGGGCGCATCGCGATGAACATCGAGTGGGGGACCGCACCGTTCACGCTGGCCCAGCAGTTGGGACAGACCATGCCCTGGACCTTCCTGCCGTTTCCCGTCTTCCCCAAGGGGCGATTCACCGCCGGTACCAATGACTTTTACGGCATCAACGCACAAACCAAACACCCCGAAGAGGCTTGGCGTGTGCTGAACTGGGCGACGAGCCAGCCGGAGTTCCAGATCGCCAAGATGCGCATCGCTGGGTTGCAGCCGACCCTCAAGAGCCTTTGGCCGCGGTGGCAACAGCAGGTGGAGGGTGTGGCCCCGTTGCTTAAGGGCAAGGGCCTCCACTGGTTCGTCGACGCCGCCACCAAGGGCTATGCTCTGAGCCAGCAGCCGTATCGCTATTCCGGGGTGACTGTGGAAAACGCCGTCGACCAGGAGATCGCCAAGCTGTGGTCACGGGGCTCGACGGTGGATCTGGCGTTTACCCAGGCGGCCAAGCAGGCGGACGCACTCCTGACCGAGGCCGCCGCGTCCGGCGGCACCGTGGTCGTCCTGCATGGCTCGGGCACGGCGGCGCCGGCCAAACAGGCCCCGCCACTGAAGGGCCCGCTTTCGGCCTGGCAGACCACGCCAGTGATCGCCGCCAGCGCCAAGGATATCGAGCGGGGGCCGTCGGGCAAGTGGAGTGCGGCCGCCGCATCGCTTGCGGTGGCCGCACTGTGGGACACCAAGGCGTTGCACCTTGGCGTTGAGGTGACCCAGGGCCACCCGTACACCCAGACGTCCAGCGGCGCGAACATGTGGAAGGGCGACATGGTGTGGTTGTTCTTCGACACCCGCCCGGCCATGGCCGTCGGCAACACCGGGAAATTAGGCCTGTCCAAGACCCCTGCCGGCCTGCAGGCCTGGAACGCCGTCAACAACCAGTTGGTCACGATCCCGATGCAGTTCGCGAAAGGTTCCCACGGCTGGTGGATCGCCGCCACCATCCCCTGGTCGCTGGTGGGACCGCTGCAACCGAACTCCGGCACGGTTATCGGCTTCAACGCGGGCATCGGTTGGGCGCCTGCGGGCAGCAGCACGGCCATCGGGTTTTTCGACCTCAACGGCAAGAATCCGGACACGGCCGGCAGCGGGATCGCCTTGAAGCTTGCCTGAGCGGGGCGCCGGCGGGTCGCGGGGGGCCAGATTCGGGACGGGGCGGTGGCGCGACCGCCGTGGCACCGGGGCTTGGGCAGCGGCGCCGCCGGGGATCCGACCCGTTCGTCAGGAGGCAGCGTGTGATGCCGGACAGACCGAACATTCTGATGTTTCTAACCGATCAGCAATCGCTGGACGCCATCGGTTGCTACGGGGCAAGCGTGTGCCGCACCCCCAACATCGACCGCCTGGCGTCGCAGGGGATGCGCTTTGCGCGCCATTACACCGCGTGCCCGCTGTGCTCACCGGCGCGCGCCTCGATCCTGACCGGCCGGGAAGTGCACGGCCACGGGGTCACGACGAACGTCCACGAACTCGGATGCAATGTGAGTGAGATCCCGGATTCGGCCGACCTGCTTTCAAGGAAGCTGGGCGCGGCGGGCTATCACTGCGGCTACACCGGCAAGTGGCACCTCGGCAACGGACAGACGCAGGGGCGGGGCGGTGTCGCCCTGTCTCCGGCTACCGCCACCACGCGCGGATTCATGGGGCAGGATACCCCGCAAAACCGGGGCGGCTGGAACTTTCCGGACTTCAAGCAGTACCTTTGCGACCTCGGGCTGGATCAGGAAGTGGCGCGGTACGAGAACGGCGATTACGGGGCCAAGCGGGGCGGGCTGCCCGTGGTCGACCATCCCCTCGAAGGCACTTGCGAATACTTCCTGGCGCAGAACACGATCCATCTCATCGACCGCTTCCGCGGGCAAGACGGACCGTTCTTTATCTGGCACAATACCTGGGGTCCCCACGGACCCTATATTTGCCATCGGCAATTCTATGAGCTCTACCGCGACGTCCGCATCCCTGAGCCGGCGAACTTCCGCCTTGATCCCGGCAGCGAGGATCTGCCGCTGCAACTCAAACGTGGTCCCGCCTCGCTGGCCTGGGAGCACTTCGAGCACCATAAGCGCCTGTATTTCGCCTTGACCACACAGATCGACGCCATGCTGGGCAGGATTCTCGACCACCTGCAGACCGTCGGGCTCGCGGACCAGACCGTCATCCTATTCAGCAGCGACCACGGCTCCCACTTCGGATGGCACGGCGGGCTTGGCGACAAAGGCTTCAGCCATTTCGAGGAATCTCAGCGTACCGGTTGCGTGCTGATGGATCCGCGGGCAGCGGCGGTGGGGCGTTTCGGGGCGGACGGGCTCGCCACCGGCAGTACCTGCCAAGCATTCACATCGCTGCTCGACCTCTACCCGACCCTGCTCGAACTCGCGGGAGCCGCGCCGAACCCTGCGGCGGACGGCCGCTCGCTGCTACCGCTTCTGCGGCAGGAAGCCGGGCCGTGGCGCGACTACGCCTTCGTGGAGTTCTACGGCCTCGGTCATGCGGTCAGCACCATGCTGACGTTGCGTTGCGGGGACTTGAAGTATGGGTGGAACGCGACCAATCGGGATGAACTGTACGACCTGCGGTGCGATCCGGGAGAGACGCGCAACCGTGTCGGGGACCCCGGATACGCCGCGGACCTCCACCGGCTGCGCGAACGGCTGTACGAGCACTTGGTGGAACACGGCCATCCCTGCGCCCGCATGTTCCGCAGCGTGGCCCTCCGAGGCGACGGGTGAGCGAACGCGCCGGCGGCGGATCCGGCCCGCAACCCCGGGGTTCCCACCCGGCCCTGGGGGGCGTGGGGGGGCGCCGTACCGGAAACGGAGTTATCGTAGCTGGGATATGTAAGGAGGATGGCCCATGCGCAGCAAGCAGGAAGTGCGAATCGGCATCATCGGCGCCGGGGGGATCGCCGCGGCGCACGTGAAGCATTACAAGCTCATGGCCGGGGTGAAAATCGTCGGGGTCGCTGATGTGGTGGTAGGGCGTGCCGCCGCGTTCGTCGCCGACCAGGGACTCGGCGACGCACGGGCATACGACGACCACAAGGAACTTGTGGCCTCCGACCTGGACGCCGTCAGCGTCTGTACGCCGAACACCGCGCACTACCGGGCGACGGTCGACGCTTTGCAGGCGGGCAGGCACGTCTTGGTGGAAAAGCCCCTGTCGGTGACCATGGCCGAAGGCGTGGAGATGGTGGCGGCTGCGCGAGAGGCCCGGCGCATCCTCAGCGTCGGTCTGCAGACGCGCTACGCCCCGGACGTGACGGTCGCCAAGCGGACTATCGCATCCGGCGTCCTCGGCAAGATCTACTTTGCGGAGACCGGGGGAGGCCGGCGCAGGGGGATTCCAGGCGGCAGCTTCGTCTCCAAAGACCTCGCCGGGGGTGGGGCCGTCCTGGATATTGGCTGCTACTCCCTGGACACGGTGATGTACCTGCTCGGGCACCCGCGGCCGCTTACGGTCTCGGCACACACATCAAACCACATCGGCACCTCCCCCGCATTGGCGCCACGGATGTCCAGTGGCTATCGCGGGGCCTTCAACGCCGCCAGCTTTGACGTCGAGGACTTCGGCGCGGCCATGATCCGGCTGGACGGGAACATCTGTCTGCTGTTTCGCATCTCGTGGGCGATGCACCTGGACTCGCTGGGACCGACGGTCCTGCTGGGAACGACCGCCGGCCTGAAACTGGCGGCGGGGGTGTGCCTGTATCAGGACCAGGAGGGGATTGCCACCGAGACCCAACTGGAGCTCGGCAAGGGGCCGGACCATGGACCGTTCTATCGCAAACTTGAGGACTTCGTCGAGGCGGTGCGGGACGGGGGACCCGCCCCGATTCCGGCCGACACCTTTCTCCACACCCAGGCCATCCTCGATGGGATCTACCGCTCCGCTCGTGCGCGGGCCGAGGTCGAGATCCACGTTCCCGCAGGCATCCAGGCCGCTTCAGGACGGGGGGATTAGGGTGAACGTTGGCGTCATCTCGTACCTGCTTCGGCACCACGACACGGCGACTGCGATGGGGATCCTGCGCGACCTCGGCTTCACCGCGGTGGAGTTGGATTTCCGCCATGCCGACGGACGGTGTGACTATCGCAAGGCGGACGCGGCCGCCGCAGTCGAGGTGCGGCGGTTGGTGGAACGCCACGGCATCGCGCCGCAGGCCTATTGCATCGGCGGACTGAAGAATGAACACGCCGCCCAGTTGCCGCAGATCTTCGAGTTTGCCAAGGGGCTGGGCGCGGATGTCATCACCGGCTGCATTATCGAAGCCGGGATCCTGCCTCAGGTGAGCGCCTACAGCGAGCGCTATGGCATCCGCTACGCCATCGAAAACCACCGTGGCAACATCTTCGAGACGGCGGACACCCTGCTGTCCGCTCTGAAAGCATGCGCGCCGTCGGTCGGGGTGACGGCGGACACAGGGCACTTCGCCTTGGCAGGCCGCGTCCCGGTGGAGGAGATCCGGAAACTGGCGGGCCGGGTGTACCATGTGCACTTCAAGGACACCGACCAGCACCGGCCGCTCGGTTCCGGCGACGCCGATCTGCCGGCGGTCTACCGCGAACTCCAGGCGCAGGGTTTCAAGGGGATGCTCTCCATTGAGCACTACGAGTACGCGGGCGTCCAGGAGGAGACCCTTCGCGCGGGCTTGGCCCACGGGTTGCGATACGTGCAGCGGTTGGCGGCAGTTTCGCGGGAGGAGTAGTACCTGGCGAGTTACGGGCCGGGGAAGTGCAGGGGCGCGGCGTCAAAGCCGCACCCCTGTGGCACTGCGGGATTGGGGCGGGTGGACCGGCCGAGGTTGTGTTGCGATGGTGTCCCTGCGGGTGCCCGTGTCCGTGGTGATGCCCCTGTCCGCAACGCTCCTGCCAGATCGCCAGGCCAGCAGGTCCACTCCGGTTGCCAAGAGGACGGCCCCGCAGAATTGCCCTGGGGGCGACGAATCACCGGGCGCCCCTCCCAACGCCACGATGACCGCGCCGCTGACGCGCGCGGCGGAGAGCGACGGGGCGGGTTCAAACCTCGGCCAGCAACCGTTGCAAGTCCTCCCGTGCCGCGGCGGCGCTGTCGCCGTCGGCCGCCATGGCTCCCGCATCGGCGAGGATCCGGAGTGCCCGCCAAACGGCGGCAAAACCGTCGCCGACCGCGGCCTCGGCCGTGTAGCCCTGCCAGATCGCGTCCCAGTCGGAAAGCCCGCTCCAGCGGCGCAGGTCGAAGGCCGGATGGCTGATGTAGGCGTCGCCGAAGTCGATCAAACCACAGAAGCCGCCGCCGCCGGGATGGACGAAGGTGTGCTCCGGGCCGGGGTTGGAGTGCAGGGCCACCAGGGGCTCTCCACGCGGGATGCTGGTCATCGCGCGCACGCCGATGTCCTCCAGCGGCACCGGAAACCGCCACGGCCGCTGCTCCTGCCGCAGCCGCGCGGCCAGGTTCAGAAAGCCCTCGCCAATGCGACCCTGGATGTCGGGAAGCCCGCGGTCGCCGGGAAAGATCCCGCTGTCCGCCAGGGGCGCCTGGGGCACCTGGTGGATGCACCGCAGCGTCGCGCCCAGTTCGACCAGCGCCTCCCGCTTGGCGGCGGGCTCCAGCGCGGCCAGGCGCATGGCGACGCCCGGCATGCGACTCAACACGGTGTACTGCAGCATCGGCCCCTGACGTTCGTGGCCGAGCACCCGCGGGACGCTCAGTTCCGGGGCGACGGCTTCGAGGTGCTTCAGAAAGAGGACCTCGCACTCCAGGCTGGTCCCCGTGCGCAGTTGCTGCGGCCGCTGGACTTTGACGATGATGTCGGCGTCGACGGCGTAGGTGCGCGCCTCGCCGCCGGATTCGTCCACGGCGACGACCTCCCGGGCGGTGGGGACGTGGCGGCGGACGAGGGACAGCACCTCCTCCTTCGGCAGCACCGGGTCGGCCGCTTCTCGCTGGAAGTAGACGTGGCGCGGCGGCATGGGCGACCACTCCTCCATGCGGGTTCGACGCGGTGCCGGCGGGACGGGGCGGAGTACCGAGGCCGGGCCCCTGGACCGAGGTGCGCCGGGGATCCGGCGTGCGCGGTGCAACGGACGTTGCGTGCACGGTAGCATGGACGCAGAGATGCGACAAGGTTTTGCGCGCCAGTCGGTTACCGGCTCCGCCGTAACCACTGTTGCATCTGCGGAGGGTGCCGTGGCGGCGGAGAAATGGCTCGTGTTCACCTACAGGCTCGCGTCCGAACCGTCGGCCAAGCGCGTCCTGGTGTGGCGGCGCCTGAAACGCCTCGGGGCGCTGCAACTGCACGACGGCGGCTACCTGCTGCCCCGAATGCCCGTACGTTGGAGCAGTTGCAGTGGCTCCAGGCTGAAGTGGACGAGTTGGGCGGTGAAGCCTCGCTGTGCGATGCCTCGCCCTTGCCACCCGGTCGCCAAGGGGTGTACGAGGCACAATTTAACGAGCAACTGGCGCCCTCGTACGGCCGGGTGGCGGCTGCCGCCCAGGACGTGCTGGCGCGGCTGCGGCGGGAGGGTGCGACCGTGGAGGCCCTGTGCCAGTGCGAGGCGGCCTACCACGCGGCCAGCCGGGAGTATCTCGCCCTCCGGTCCACGGACTACCTGGGGAGCCCGGCCGGCGGGGCGGCACGGGCCGCGCTGGAGGAGTGCAGCGTGGCGCTGCGGGAAGCCGTGG
>DAHWHT010000234.1 GCA_027335515.1 Clostridia bacterium | reverse complement strand
GGCCCCATAGCGGCATCAGCCAGCCGTTTTCCATCTACGGGGCGCCGGTTCTGGCCGAGTTGCGCGCCCACTACCACCTGAGCGGCCAGGCCGGACCGTTTCAGATCTGGCTCTGGAACGGCGGGTGACTCACGGCAGGGTGTCGTTGAGCCAGGAGCGGACATCGGCCAACTCGGCGTCCTGGACGCCGTGGCCCATTCGGTAGGGGCGCCAGGTGACCGCCGCGCCCAGCTGGCGCAACTCGTCGGCGAGGCCGCGGCCGGCGGTGAAGGGGACGACCGCGTCCTCGCTGCCGTGGCCCACGAAAACCGCGTGCCCCCGCAGGCCATCGGCCTGGTCCAGCCGGTAGGCGGGGTGGTGGTAGCCGCTGAGCAGCACATGGCCGGCGAGCGCCGGGGCCCGCGGGTCGGCGAGCAGGCCGGCGGCCATCACCGCCCCCTGACTGAAGCCCACAACGGCGGTGTGTGCGGCGTCCACGCCGCTTTGGGCCGGCAGGGTTTGCAGACAGGACACCAGGGCGGTCAGGCTGGCGCGTACCGCAGCCTCCTGTTGCTGCGGCGACGACAGCGGGTACCAGGCGTAGCCACCCCAGTCGTGCTTCAGGGGCGCGCGCACCGCGGCATAGCTGAGATCGGCCGGCAGGGCCGGTGTCAGCCCCAGCAGATCGTCTTCGTCGGCTCCCAGGCCGTGCAGCAGGACCAGGAGGCCGCGCGGCGGTCCAGGGGAGGGCTGCAGGCGGACGACGAGTTCCGTCTCTCTGTGGGACGGCACCGGCAGGCCCCTTCCCGGGGCGGTGTCCGCGCCCCGGTCCTTGGCTTCCCCGGCGCGAGGTGTCCTCCTGCCGCCGCAGGATTCATGCCCTGGGCTGCGAATCGACTCGCGTCCGGTGTCTGCCGGTTCGCTCCGGCGGGTGCGACGGTATGGAACGGGGTGGAATGGATGGCGGATCCACAAGTGCGCGCGGCCATCATCGGCTACGGCGGCGCTTTCAACATGGGCAGGCACCACGCCGGGGCGATCAACGCGCAGCCCGGCATGTGCACCGTGGCGGTGTGCGACCTGGACGCGCAACGGCAGGCCGCGGCCAGGTCGGACTTTCCAGGGATCGATACCTACGGCGACCACCGGGAGATGCTCAGGCGCCAGGATATCGACCTGTGCGTCGTGGTGTTGCCGCACTACCTGCACGCGGCGGTGGCCATCGACTGCAGCAATGCCGGCAAGCACGTGATCGTTGAAAAGCCGATGTGCATCACCGAGGCCGAGGCGACCGCCATGATCGCGGCGGGCAGGCGGGCCGATCGCATGGTGACGGTGTTCCACAACCGGCGCCACGACGGCGACTACAACACGCTGCGCCAGATCGTCGCCCAGGGGCTGCTCGGGGACGTCTACCACGTGGAGATGTTCGGGGGCGGTTACGGGCATCCCGGCCACTGGTGGCGGTCGGACAAGCGCGTCTCCGGAGGCGCGTTCTACGATTGGGGCGCCCACTACCTCGACTGGCTGCTCGGCATCGTGCCGAGCCGCGTGCGCGAGGTGCGCGGTTTCTACCGCAAGCTGCGCTGGACGGACGTGACCAACGAGGACGATGTCCACGCCCTGCTGGTCTTTGACAACGGTGTCACGGCCGACGTGCGGATGTCCTCGCTGGCGCGGATCGGCAAGCCGCGCTGGCGGGTGCTCGGGACGTTGGGCGCCGCCCAGGACGGCAATGGCCAGTTCGAGGTGCGGACCGAGATCGGCGGCCTGGCCGCCACCGTGAACATCAAGTTCCAGGAGAGCCACTGGGAGAATTACTACCGTGAGCTGGCCGACCACCTGCTGCGGGGCGGTCCATTGGATGTCCGGCCGGAGCAGGCACGGCGGGTCATCGCCATCATCGAGGCGGCGGAGCGCTCGTCGGTTTCGGGCCGTTCGGAACCCGTGCCGCACGAGGACGAGATCGATCCGACCGAGCGGCTGCACTAGCGATGGCGGGGGCAACGGGCGGCTGGCCGCGCGTCGGACGCAGTCTGATGGCGCTGGTGCTCGGGGCAGTCGCGTTGGCGGCGCTGGCGGTGCTGGTGGCGAGCGCCTACGAGGGGTGGGTGCTCGCCCACCCGCCCGTGCGCCCGGTGGTAGGCAACCCGGGGTTGGGCGCCCAGTTGGCCTACCGCTGCCTGCCGGTGCCGCCCGCGCCGCAGTTTTGCGCCGCCCATCCGCGGCCCCTGTTCACGCCGGTCCACCACGTGGCCATCCCCGGTTGGATTGTGCCGGCGGCGGCGGCGCGCTACCCGGGGCTTTCGGGCGGTTGGTCTCGCTCGACCGTCGTGCTCATCGGGGATTATGGCCAAAACCGCGTCGACCACGCGCCGTTTCCCACCTGGCACGTGGTCACCCGCCTGCACGCCGCCGGCTACAACGTCGTGCTCTTTGACAGCCGCGGCACGGGGGCGGCGGACGGCGGTTCGGTCGGCTTCGGTACGGTCGAGGTGCACGACCTGCTGACGGTGGTGCGCTACCTGCGCACCCTCGGCCCGCCCCAGGGCGACATCGCGCTCTGGGGCCTTGGGACCGGTGCGGACGCCGCGATCCTGGCGGCCGCGCGCACGCCGCTGGTGCGCGCCGTGATCGCCGACAGCCCCTATGCGACGCCCGGGGGCTTCCTGCGGCGGGCGGTACCGCGCTTGAGCGGTTGGCCGGTCTTTCCGTTCGCGTACACCGTGCCCTGGGTGATGTCGCGCGAGACGGGCGTCTCCTACGGCCGATACAACCCCCTGCAGGCCGTGCGCGCCCTGGGGGCCGCCCCGGCCCGCCCCCTGCTGCTGGTGGCGGGGACGACGGATCCGCTCGCGCCCCTTTCCGACGCCCAGCGGTTGTTCCGCGCTTCCCACGACCCGCGCGCCGACCTCCTGCCGGTCTACGGGGCGGGCCGCCTGCAGGCCTACGCCAAGAGCCCCCGCCAGGTCCGCTACGGCGGCCCCAACGTCTACATGTGCCATGTGCTCACAACGCTCGCCGCGATGCACCACGCGCGGACCCCGGCGGCGGCAGGTGCCAATCCCTGCGGCGGCAGCGCGGCCGCAGGCTGAACGCGGCCAAGCCGCACGCCCTTCCATGCCGATGCATATGCCAGTCCATGGCGCCGGCAGGGAGGCGTGCACGTGCCGCCACGGGACTGGGCGCTTGACGACATTGTCCTGGGCGCCATGCTGGGCGCCTGGCTTGGTGGGCGGGCCGCCTTCGAGCGCAGCCCGGTTGCCGGTGGGATGGTTACGGCGACGGTGGTCTTGCTTGCCTATTGCCTCCACGCGGTGGTCACCGGGGATCCACTGGCGCGGCTGCGTTTCGTCCTTCCCACCGGATTGTCCGGGGCGCTGTTGGTCTTGGAGGTTCGGGGCGGCCTGCTGGACCCGATGGGCCTGTGGCAGCTGGCCGCCATCTTCGCCGTCTGGCTGGGAGCCCTGGGGCTGCGGGTCCTGGCGGCGCGTCTGTGGCGGGGGCGCTAGGACGGCCGCCGGTCTGGCCAGGCGGGGGCGCGCCACTCGTTGCCGTTGGCATCGAACCACTGCGCCACCGCGCGCGGCGGGGCGCCCTCCGGCCGGTGGCAGATCGGGGCGGGCTGGTCTCCTGGGCCGGACCAGGACGGCCGCAGCGGGCCGCCGTCGTGGTCCCAATCGACGGCCCACCAATCCGCCCCAGGGGGGGGGTTGGACCGTCCAGGCGTCCCCGAGCGGCAGCAGTCGGATCGCGTCGCCCTGCTGGGCCGGCGGGCCCGCCAACTCCCAGGGCCCGCAGTGCGTCCTTCCGAGCAGGCGCTTGCGCGTCACATGGATGGCCGTCGCTCCCGCGTCGCAGCCGAGCCAACGTCGGTCCAGCGCCTCGGCCGCGACCAGCGTCGTGCCCGATCCGCAGAAGAAGTCGGCCACCAGGTCGCCGGGATTCGAGGAGGCCGCGACGATGCGGCGCAGCAGACTCTCGTTTTTCTGGGTCGGGTAGCCGGTCTTTTCCCGGGAGAAGCTCTTGATCTGGATGGAGTCCAGGGACTCTGCCCCGGTGAGCGCCGCCTCGGCCGCGTTGCCGTTCCAGATGTCTTCGACCGGCCGACCGCGGCCCTCGCCGCCGCCGCGGCGCTGGTAGCCGGGGGGATGGGGGACGTAGGGCTTGTTGAAGGTGAAGCCGCCTGGGGAGCGGGTATAAAAGAGGATGGTGTCGTGGTTGCGGCACCAATTGGCGACCGTGCTCTTGTAGCCGGAGATCCAGCCGATGCGCCAGATGATCTCCCGCTGGAAGCACTCCGCCCCGAAGAGTTCGTCCAGGAGGACCTTGACGTAGTGGGCCGCCGTCGGGTCCAGGTGCACATACAGCGAGCCGGTCGGCGCCAGCAGGCGGTGGATCAGGCGCAGCCGCGGCCAGAGCATGGAGAGGTAGCCCTCCAGGCCGCCGGCCCAGCGGTCGGTGTAGGCCGCGCCGCCACCGGCCTGGGGGCTCAGGTTGTAGTCGGCGTTGGAGGAAAAGGGCGGATCCACATACACCAGATCCACCCGACCTTCGAGCTGTGGCAGCAGGCCCGCCATGACCTCCAGGTTATCGCCCGCATAGAGGCGGCCCCCCGCGGTGGGCGGCGGCTCCAGGGGCGGGTGGCGCGCGGGGTGCACCTCGCGTACGGGGGGCAGTGGGGTCGAAGCCCAGGGATCGTCGCTCCGTCCGGACCAGTTCAGGTGCAGCATGCGCTAGGTTTGGACACGCATACCCCGTATGCCTTCTGTCGGGCCCGCGGCGCCGTGCTACAATCCCGGGGCGGAGGTGGGAGGCGTGGAGGACGCGACCCTTGCCCGGGAGGTGGCCCGGCGGCGGACCTTTGCCATCATCTCCCACCCGGACGCGGGCAAGACGACCCTCACCGAGAAGTTCCTCCTCTATAGTGGCGCGGTACAGCTGGCGGGCTCGGTGCGGGCGCGGCGCAACCGCCGTTCCACCGTCAGCGATTGGATGGCGATGGAGCGGGAGCGTGGCATCTCCATCAGCTCGACCGTGTTGGGATTCGAGTATGGCGGCTGCCGCTGCAACCTGCTGGACACCCCGGGCCACGCCGACTTCAGCGAGGACACCTACCGCACGCTGGCGGCGGTCGACAGCGCCCTGATGGTCATCGACGCGGCGCGCGGGGTCGAGGCGCAGACCCGCAAGCTCTTTCGGGTCTGTCGTTCGCGGGGCATTCCGATCCTCACCTTCGTCAATAAGCTGGACCGCCCCGCGATGACGCCGCTGGAACTCCTCAGTGTGATCGAGGAGGCCCTCGGGATTGAAGCGGTTCCCCTCAACTGGCCGGTCGGGGATGGGCCGGAGTTTCAGGGGGTGTATGACCGGGAGACGGCAACGGTGCACCGCTACGAGCGGGTCGAGCACGGTGCCCGCCAGGTGCCGGTGCGCGTGGCGGGGGTGACGGATCCGTCGCTGCAGGGGCTCCTGGGGGCCGATCCGGCGCGGCGGCTGCGCGAGGAGGTGGAACTGCTCGATGGCGTCGGCGCGCGGCTGGACCCGGCCCGTTTTGACCGCGGCGACCAGACTCCGGTGTTCTTCGGCAGCGCCCTGACCAACTTCGGCCTGGACCTGCTGTTGGATCGGTTTGTCGCCCTGGCGCCCGCGCCGCCGGCCGCGGCGGCGGCGACGACCGACTTCGCGGGGTTTGTCTTCAAGATTCAGTCGAACATGAACCCGCAGCACCGCGACAGCGTCGCCTTCCTGCGGGTGCAGCGGGGGCGATTCAACCGCGAGGAGGTCGTGGCCCACGTGCGGAGTGGACGGCGATTGCGCCTCAACCAGGCGCACGCGCTGTTTGGCAACGAGCGGGAGACGGTGGATACGGCCTGTGCCGGGGACGTGATCGGCGTGTCCAATCCCGGTTTCCTGCGCATTGGGGACGCGCTGTGCTGCGGCGCGGCGCCCCCGCCCGTGGCGCTTGCGGCGTTCCAGCCCGAGCACTTCGCGACGCTGCGCAACACCGATGTGCGCAAGCAAAAGCCGTTCCTGCGCGGCCTGGAGCAGCTCACCCAGGAGGGTGCGGTCCAGTTGCTGGAGCCCGTCGGTGCCACCCGCCGCGAGCCCGTGCTGGCGGCGGTGGGCCGACTGCAATTCGACGTGGTCCAGTTCCGCCTGCGCAGTGAGTATGGGGTGGAGACGGCCTGTGACATTCTGCCCTACAGCGTCGCGCGCTGGCCTGTGGGACCCGTCGAGGCCGTGGAGTCCTTCCAGCCCTATGGCGTGCTGCGCTGCACCGATGCGGAGGGCCGTCCCGTGGCCCTGTTCACCAATGAACGCGAGTTGGACTGGTGCGTCGAGTCCGCGCGGGACATCCGCTTTGTGGAACGCAACGATCTTCAGCTGACCGCGGTCGCCGGCGAGGGTTCGTGAGGCCTGCGGCCATTCGCGCCGCACTCGGCCTCCTGGCGGCGCTCGGCCTGGCCGCCTGCGGTGGTGGAGCGCCGATCCGGTCGGGCGCGGTTCCGGTGCCGCTGCGGCCGGCCCCGCCGGGGCCGGGTGGTGTGCCGGCCTTTCGCCACATCTTCGTCGTGATCATGGAAAACCTCGGCTACCGCGCCGCCCTGGGCCTGCCGCGCGTGGCCGCCCTGGTGCGCCAGGGGGCGGTGGCCACCCACTATTTTGCCGTTACCCACCCGAGCCTGCCGAACTACCTGGCGCTGACCTCGGGGCACCGCCAGGTCCGCAACGATTGTTGGTATTGCGTGGTGAACGCGCCAAACCTCGCGACCCAGGCGTCCGCCGCCGGGGTGTCCTGGGGGGCCTACATGGAGGGATTGCCGCACGCCTGTTGGCTTGGGGCGTTTTGGCCGTTCGGGCTGTACGCGGGCAAGCACGATCCCTTCCGCTACTACCAGTCCGTGCGGAACTCGGCGGCCCTGTGCGCCAACATCCAGCCGCTGCGGGCGCTCACCGCCGCCCTACCCACGGGCGCCGTGCCGCGCCTCGCGTGGATCACGCCCAACCTCTGCAACGACATGCACAGCTGCCCGCCCTGGTGGGGCAGTCGCTGGCTTGCCGCCTTCGTGCCGCGCATCCTGGCCAGCCCGGCCTGGCGGCAGGGAGGGGTGCTCTTTGTGACCTGGGACGAAGCCGGCGGTTCCGATCATCGCGGCTGTTGTGGACAAGCCAGCGGCGGCGGCCATGTGCTTACGCTGGTCTTCGCCCCCGGGCTGAAGCCCGGGCTGCGCGTCTCCCAGCCATACAACCATTACTCCCTCTTGGCCACACTGGAAACAGCCCTCGGCCTGCCACGACTGGGCCACGCCGTCGCGGCACGTACGCTGGCCGCCTTCTGGCGCTGAGGCCGTCCGGTCACCTCGCCCCGGTTGAGCGACGGGGGGGGGGCTCGCCGCGTGCCAGGGTGGGTTGAATGGCGCATGCACGACCGATGCGGCGGGCTGCCGGCGCGTCCCTGCTTGAAGTCACGCGGATCCGTCCGTCCCGGCGGTTCCCGCCGGCCATTGCGCGCAAACGATTGACGCGTGCGTGGGCTGCATGCGTAGATTTCCACCAAGGCAAGCAAGTGGTGGTGTTATGCAGTGAGCAACCAGATCCAGGTGCGCGCAGCCACTCCTGAGGACACCGAGGGGCTGCTCCGCCTGTGGATCGGGTTGGTCGATTACCACAAGCGTTTGGAAACCGTCCGCCCGGTGCGGTGGTCGGGTCCGGTTGAGGAGACGCTACGTTCCCTCATTGCGCAGACGTGGACTGCTGCCGACCGGTGCGTCATGGTCGTTGCCGAGGGTGCCGGTGTTATCGTCGGCTTCGTGCGCGTGTCGCTTGCGGAGGATGGTCCTTGCCTCGGCCGGATCGACACGCTGTTCGTTGCCGACGCGTTCCGCGGTCAACACGTCGGCGCCCGTCTCTTGGGGAGTGCCTACGCTTGGTGTCGGGAACGCGGTGCACGCGAGGTTTGCGTGGCGTTCATCGCGCCGAACAAAGCGGCACGGGAGTTCTATGAGCATTCCGGGTTTCAGCCCCTGCTCTCAACGTACATGCGGCGACTCTAATCGCAAGACTGCAAGGTTGGTCTCGCCCAGCCTCGCGGAGCTCGTGCCGGCGGACCCCCGCGACCCTGGGTGCCTTACAGGCCCCCTCGCCAGCAACGCCAGCACGTCCCCACGGGCTTATAGCCGGTGCCCACCCCCGCAACGGGCCATAGGCTGAAACCTGCCTTCCTTGTCCCACCAGCGCACCTTCCCACGTGGATCCTCCGTACCCAGGCGACCTCCGAGGGGCGGAAAACCTCTGGCAACCCGCAAACCTGCCCATACCTACCCTACTGGCGCGATTTGCGCGGCGTCGAGGGTAGCTGCTGCAACCTCCAACTGCCAGCGCACCGCACGGTGCGCGTGGATCTCCCCCTGGAGCAGCCGGCGGATCTCCCCCACGGAGAATCCCAGGTGGCGGAGCATCCGGATCCCTTCCAGCCGCCAGATGTCGCGGCCGGCGTACAGGCGGTACCCGGCAGCGGTGGTTGCCGTGGGGGGCAGCAGCCCGACGCGATGGTAGAAGTGGATGGTCTTAACGGTGGTTCCGGTCATGGCCGACCGTGTACGTCGCGTCCTCCACGTTCTTGTCACCCCGTTCCAGCAGCGAGCCTAACCCCTCCCCTAGACCGAAGTTACGCCGACCAGATCTCCGGTACGACTTGGGTCCCAACGGTTTGCGGGTATTCACCCCGCGTTTTTCTGTCTACGCACCTCCAGGCCGACCAGGTGGAAGAGTTTGCTCTGCAACGAATCGGGGGTGGTGATCATGGCAAACGGTGCAATCTCTGGATGGGCGGGC
>DAHWHT010000200.1 GCA_027335515.1 Clostridia bacterium | reverse complement strand
GTGGCGCCGTCTGGGCGAAGGCCCCCCGCCGGAATGACGCGACCCTGGACCTGCCCCTCCCCATGTAGGATCTACGGCGTTCGTGACGAACGGGCCTGCCATGGACACCGAGGGGCGCCCTTCCTTTGATGCCTCCCTCGCCCTTTTCGACGGTCTCCCTGTCCCTACGTGCCTCGTGGCCACTGCCGATGGCCGCCTCGTGGCCATGAACCGCCGGGCCGTTGCGTTCTGGGGTGTGGAGCCGTCGGCCGTGGTGGGGCGGTCCGCGATGCAGGTCCTCGGCATCGTTCCGTCCGACGGCGACGGCGACGCCTGGGAGCGAATCTCCCCACCGGGCGCCCACCCGCGCCTCCGCTGCCGGATCACAACCCGGGACGGGAAGGCATGCGCCGCTTCGCTCCTCTACGCCCCTCTCGACGGGAGGGACCCGCCCGTAGCGGCGCTCTTCGTCGTCGAAGGGGCCACGGCGGAACTGCTGGCCGACCTGCCGGAGTGGGCGCTCCGCGACCCGGTGACCGGCCTCGGCAACCGGCACGCCTGGGCACGGGAGTTGCCCGCTTGGTCGTCGCGCTCCGGGTGCGCGGTCTTCCTTGACTTGGACGACCTGAAGGAAGTCAACGACCTGCATGGCCATCTCGCGGGCGACCGGCTCCTGGCCGCCACGGGCCAGGCCATCGCCTCCGTGGCCCCGTCGGACGCCCTCGTTGTCCGGTACGGCGGGGATGAGTTTGTCGCCGTGCTGCCGGAGCCGGACGAAGCCGTCGGCGAGGCCTGGGCACAGCGTGTGGTCCGCCACGTCGCGTCCGCGGCCGCATCGCCCGACCTCGCCATCGTCCCGCGGCTGAGCCACGGGGTCGCGGCGTTTGGCCCTGGCGGCCTGGACAAGGCGGTGCAGCGCGCGGACGACGTGCTCTATGAGCGGAAGGGCGTGCTGCTGTCGGCGGCCAGCGGCGGCCGCATCATCCTGACGCGGGAAGGCCGGGCCGGCATCCGGGGAGCGGGCGATGACCGGGGGCAGCCCCGCCCGGGCGCTTTCGGCGCGGCGTTTGGCCCCGAGTTCGAGGAGTATTTCCGGGTGGCGTACGCTCACGCCATGGACCAAGCCCGTGAGTTCGTGGCGTTCGTCGCGCCCGAGCAGGGCTCCGCCGTGGTGGAGGTCGGGGCGGGTTCCGGCCGCATCGCCTTCGACGGCGGCTTGGCGGCGCGCGTCGGATCCCAGGGGCAGCTCCTCCTGACCGACCCCTCGGGGGCGCAGTTGCAGGCCGCACGGAAGCACGCGGAGGAGCGCGGGTTGGGCTGGGTACGGTTCCTGCGGGCGCCCGCGGAGGACCTGCCTCTGGCATCCGGGACGGCCGACCTGGTACTGGGCGCCGTCTTCTTGCACTTCACCGACCCTGTGCAGGCGCTGCGGGAGATGTCGCGCATTCTCCGTCCGGGCGGACGCTTGGCGATCTGTGCCGGGCGCGAGACCGCTTGGCCCGGGCCCTGGCTGGAAGTCATGGAGCCGATACGTCGTGAGTTGGAATCCTGGGGGCTGCCGTTTCGGCACCCCTTCCTGAAGCCGGGAGAAGTGCATAACCTGCTCGCTGCTGCCGGACTCACTGTAGAACGCACCCAAGAGGGCGGGCCAGATAGGTGGGCCTACCCGTCCGCTGACCTTGCTGTCGCCACGTGTCGGCAGTTGGGACTGGTTTCCCTCCTTTTGCGAGGTGTTCCCGCCGAGCGCCACGCGGGCATGCAAGAGGAGTTCGACCGCAGAGTACGAGTAAACTTCTCTCGCTATCCACGAGACGAATGGGCCATCACCACGTTGTGGGATAACGTGGTCGCACGGAAGGCGGGATAGGATACGTGTGTCGTCAGTGTCCCGGCCGGACTGCCCATCGTTGCCCGTTGTGGCAGTCCGATCCGAGCGGGGCGATCCGGTGCGTGGCTGGCCGCGTGACATCCGGCATAGTCGCCCGGCGGCCGACCAGCCCCGTACACCCCCGGAGGGCGCCGCCCCCACGGGCCGGGCGCGCTGTTCCACAACCACACGGTCTGGCCCCGGCGGACGCGCGCCGTTTCCTATTGCCCGACCGATTCCGACACATCTCGCCACGCCGTCAGGCTAGGCTTGCCGTCATGCTACGCACCACAAACGGCCTGTACCTGGAGCCCGGCGAGGTCGCCGTGCTGGTGGATGCCGCCCGGCGGGCGGTGCCGGCGGGGCCCGCAAGGCACCCGAGGGAACTGATGCTCGCGGCGGCGGCGGATGCCCTCGCGGAGGTGGTGGAGGGGGACGGCGTGCTGGTGGCAAGGGCGCCAGCGGGTGTGGCGCGCCGGGCCGCGCTGGCGCTGGTCCGTTCGGCGGACCGTGGACGCGGCGAAAGGGATGCAGTGTCTGGTGAGGAGGCGGGTTGATGATGCACGGCGGGCCATGTCCGGGCGGGGCGCGGGTGGGGAGACCGAGGAGGCGCAGGATTAGAGCCGCCCTTCCCGCCCCCGCCGCACAATTGAGGCACGGCCGGCGGCCCCTACCCCGTCACGAAGACCGTCCGCGGCCCGGCCCGGGTGAGACCGCGCAGGGTCTCGTGCTGATCACGCACCCCCAGGGACAACGCCTTCGGAGACGCCGCGACGACGAGCGCGGCAGGGCCAGCCGCGCGAACGGCCTCCATCAGCCGGTCACCGGCGGCCAGCCCGTTGCCGTCGGCAACCACGGCGGCCACAACGGGCGGGCCTCCTAGTGCGCCAGGCTGGACTGAGTCGCGTGGAGGGGACTGGACGTAGAGGATGGCGGGGCGGGGGCCGACGAGGGGAGTGGTTGGCTCTGCCATACGCGGGGGCTTCGTCAAGGCCGTGCAGGGGCCTGCCGGGCACGGCCCGCACCCAGGGTGGCGTCATTCCGCCTGGGGGGTTGGGGGTACGAACGATGGCGCACACAGCCGTGCGGTGGTAGGCCGGGGCACCCGCGGTGCCCGCCCCGGTACCTGCGACCGCAACGGCCGGACGATTTTGGCCAGCCGGACCCACGGTGGCGGTGCACGAAGGGGCTCCCCAGAGCCGCCGTACGCCCCGGGTTGTCGCCATACGCCGCGAGCCCTTGTCGCTGAGGCCGTCTACCGAGAACGACGCGGCCCTGGGCCCGCACCAGGCCGCAGGCGCAGCCACTCCGGGTGGCGGGCGGAGCGCCGCCGCAGGGGGGGGGAGGGGACGCGGTAGCGCATCCCCGCGCCGCGTCCCCTCCTTGAAGAAGCGCAAGCAGCCGTACAAGGGCACGGTGGCGAGGGACCCCCGCTGCCAACTCGTTCCCGTGGGGATCCCGACAGGGACTAGGGGAACGGCGCCACTGGCCACCAGCCGCCCTTGCCAGGAAGCGCGCGGCTGCTGTCGGGCGTGGAATCCGCCGCGCCAAGGGCGCCGCGCAGCGGGGCAAGGCATCGGCCCGCACCGAGGAAGTGCGGCGGATGGTGGTAACGTGCGCAGATGGGCTTCTGGGCACACGCGACCGCGCGCTCCTGCTGCTCGGCTTTGCCGGCGCCTTTCGCCGCCCCGGAGATCGTGGGCCTCGACGTGGCCGACCTCGACTTCGGCGCCGAGGGCCCTGTGGTCACCCTGCGCCGCAGCAAGACTGACCAGGAGGGCGTGGGGGAGAAGGTCGGCATCCCCTACGGCTCCACGCCGACCACCTGTCCGGCGAGGAACCTGCGAGGGTGGCTCGACGCCGCCGGCATCCAGGAGGGCCCCGTGTTCGGCCCGGTGGACCGCTGGGGCCACGTGGGGCCGGCGCGGCTGTCGGATCCGGGCGGTCAAGTCGACGGTGCAGCGGCGCGCCCAAGCGGCGGGCCTGCCGGCGGCCCGGTACGCCGGGCACTCGCTGCGCGCCGGCCTGGCCACGGCGGCCGCGGAGGCCGGAGCGCGTCATCATGGCGCAGACGCGGCACAAGAGCGTCCTGATGGTCCGGCGGTACATCCGGGAAGGAAGCCTGTTCCGGGAGAACGCGCGGCGCGGGTTGGGTTGTGAGGGGGGGCGTGGACGTTGGTCGCCGCATCCACGAGAAAGCGGTGGCACAGCGAACAACCTACACGTACCTGCCCCAGACCTTTCCCTCGACATCCACCCAACACTCTGCCCGTAGCTGTTGAACGTTAGGAAGACTCGGCAAACCAATGGCGGAAAACTGTACCATGAACCGATCAGCGGATATCACCCGTGTCACCGTTCCCCTCCGAATCTGCCCGTTGGGGCCATCGTCTTTGATTTGGAAGTTCACCTTTTGCCCCACCTGCACCACAGGCGCCATCACCCCAGAATAGACATTCAAGCCGAATGCATAGATCGGGTGTCGGCGGGCGCTCTGTGGGCGCCCGCTGCTTGGCACGACAAGCCTACCCTTAGACTAGCCCGCCGTGACGCATCTCGCTCCAACAAACTGGACACTTATCCAGCCATGACGGCGACGGCATGGCTGGCGGTTCGTACGGAAACTCGGCACCACATGCAGGGCATCTGCTCTTTTTGGCACGCGTGCCCTTGCTCCCCCAAATCCCGCTCTCCCAGAGACTGTCCAGTAAGCGACGGCGAGCGTCAGGGGAGCCTCCTCCCGCGTTCTTCAGATCGTCTATCGCCATTTCGCATTGCCAGGCTGGTTCTTTAGATTCCCAAAGCCGTAGCGTCACCAACGCGACCGGGCCATTGATCTGAAACGAAGCCACTATGAATTGAGCGCCGCCGAGCGTCGCAACGTCAACGAGAAACTTGTTCGCGTCAGGGTAGCATTCCTTCATCGGAAGATACGGGGCCACGTTCGGAGTGGACTCCGGATCGATGAAACCCATGCTCTCGCCCTCCTTGCGCACCGTCCCCCTGGCGCCATTATGCGGGATGCCGTATAATGGCACAAGGGGGGGCCGCGTCATGCTGGCCCCGGATGAGCCGTCCGCCCCGCTCCTGACAGCCGCCGACGCGGCCGCGCTCCTTGGCCGGTCCGCGCGGACGGCCCAGGTGGTCGCCAGCCGGCGCCAGGGGGGCCCGGGGCTCCGGAGGATCGGCGGCCGTTGGGTCGCGCCCCTTCAGTGGTGGCGCGAGCAGCTAGCGGACGTGCCGGCGCGGGTGGCCAGGGGGGCAGGTCATCCCGTGCATAGAACGGCCACAAGCGCCATGCGAAGCACGAGGACCGAGGCTGCCCGCCTAGAATGATTGGGTCCGAGGGATCGGTCTCACGTTTTGCGTGGCGTCTAGCGAGTGGCTTCCGAACGTCCGTGCGCGGGAAGCGTGAATAGACATGGCAGAAGCGCAGATGAAGAAGGTCCATGCGCATCGCGCCCAGCAAACCGACTATCCAGTGACGACGGCAACCACGGGTGCTGTGGCTAGTGCCGCTGCGGGCGGCTCCTTTGTTTCGCTGCTCCAATCCGCACCAGTCGCCCTTGTGCTGTCATTGGCAGCTGCAGCCGTTGTGTTCCTTGTCATGTGGTTGAGTCTCAAGACAAGGAACCGTTAGCACATGAGCAGCGACCCCCGCCTGCGCGGCCCCTTGGCGCCACTCTTCCGGGTCGGCTTATATCTTATCCACGGAACAGTCGCGGTCACGCTTGGGGCAGCGGCTGCCCGGCATTTTGGGGTATCCGCTGTCCCCAGCCTTCCTCGGTGGGTTGCACCGGGGGTTGTGATGCTTGGTGCTCTCTGTATCATTACAGACGGGGCCATCTATGTTGACAAATACCTTAGAGAACGTCGGGCTGATGGTGTCAGCCATCCGACCGCCGACAAAGCGGCAGTGCCCAGTGACGGTCAAGGCGTTGGCCCGACCGCCTAGCCTGGTGCCACGTGGAGGCATTGTATTGGACGGCAACATGCTGTACTACGGGGACAATCTTAAGGTGTTGCGCGAGCACGTTCCTGACGCCTGCGTGGACCTCGTGTACCTCGATCCGCCTTTTAACAGCAATCAGGACTATAATGTACTATTCAAGGAATCCGGGGGGCAGCGGTCAGAGGCGCAAATCACCGCGTTCGACGACACCTGGCATTGGGACCACACGGCCGCGTTGATGTACGAAGAGATCGTCACGCAAGGACCCGAACGGGTCGCGGCGACTATGGAGGCGTTTCGGCGCTTACTGGGAGAAAGCGACATGCTGGCATACCTCTCCATGATGGCCCCGCGACTAGTGCACTTATGGCGAGTGTTGAAACCAACCGGCAGCATTTATCTACACTGCGACCCCACCGCCAGTGCGCATCTTCGCTTGCTCATGGATGCGGTATTTGGCGCGGAGCGCTTTCGCAGTGAGATTGTGTGGAAACGAAGTCATGCTCATAACAGTGCGCGGCGGTATGGCCCTAACCACGACACCATCCTGTTCTATGCTAAAGGGGAGCACCCAACATGGAGCCCGGTCTTCCAAGAATATGATGCCGCCTACGTGGCAAAACACTACCGGCACGTTGATAATCAGGGGCGGCACTACAAGCATGAAAACCCAACGGGCCCGGGGACGCGGCACGGCCCTAGCGGGAATGCGTGGCGCGGGATAGATCCAACAGCGAAGGGCCGGCATTGGATGCACCCACCGGACGAACTGGAACGTCTAGACCAGGCTGGCCTTATCCATTGGCCAAAGCAGGGAGGATGGCCGTACCTTATTCGTTATCTCGACGAATCTATGGGCATTCCAGCCCAAGACGTGTGGACTGATATTGCGCCAATCAATATGCAGGCAGCAGAGCGCCTGGGTTATCCAACGCAAAAACCAGAGGCGCTTCTAGAACGCATTCTTCGTGCCAGCAGCAATGAGGGAGACACCGTGTTAGACCCGTTCTGCGGCTGCGGGACAGCCGTTGCTGTGGCGCAGCGTCTAAAGCGGCGATGGATTGGCATCGACATCACACATCTTGCCGTCAACCTGATTCGCACCCGGCTGCGAGACGCATTCGGGCAAGAGGCACAATTCCGCGTTGTTGGTGAGCCAGAAGACCTTGCTGGTGCACACGCCCTGGCTGCGGAGGATCCGTTCCAGTTTCAGTGTTGGGCGTTGGGGTTGGTGGGAGCCCGTCCTGCTGGTGGCATAAAGAAGGGCGCCGACAAGGGAATTGATGGTCGTTTGCGATTCATTGGAGACGCAAAAGAGATTGGGGTAATCGTGTTGCAGGTGAAGGCAGGCCATGTAGGCGTGCGAGACGTTCGCGACCTGCGGGGCGTGATAGAACGGGAAGATGCAAGAATAGGAGTTCTGCTAACAATGGAGCAATCGACTCAACCAATGCGCACGGAGGCGGCATCAGCAGGGTTTTACCAGTCCTCTTGGACCAACCACTCCTACGCACGGCTACAGATACTGACGGTCGAAGACTTGCTTGCCGGAAGGCAAGTGGACTTTCCAACCGGGAAAGGTGCTAACGTAACGCTAAAGCGGGCGCCACGTGCCAAAGGAATCAGCGCGCGGAATCTGAGTCTTTTCGGGACGGCAGAAGGCGAGCCCTAGCCCTTGCAGGCCCCACCCGCCCCACGCCGAATCCCTCGGCCATGGCAGACGTAACCAGTCCCTCCCCGTCCCGCCGTCCTCTACCTCCGTTCCCCGCGGGCGACCGAGTGGAGCCTTGGGCGCCAGGAGGCCCTGTGCCGTGCGAAGGCGGAGGCCCTGGGGTGCGCGGTGGCGGCGGTTGTGGTGGACGCGGGCGCCCTGGAGGCCGGCGAGCGGCTGCTTGAGGCCGTGCGCGCCGCGGGCCCAGGGGCGCTCGTGGTCGCGGAGTCCCCAGGGGCGCTATCGCCAAGGCTCGCCGGGGCCCGTGCGATCCTGCGCCGCATCTCCGAGGCCGGCGGGCGGACGGTGTTCGTGACGGGGTAAGGGAGCCGGGGGGGCCCCGGCTCCGCGCGCTCACGCGACCAGGGCCGCCAAGAGGAAGAAAGCCTCTGAGACGTTGAAAATCTGGCCCTGCACGACCAGGACCCGCGCGTCGCCCACGACGACGCTTTGGACGGCACGGTCCTCGCGGCCACCCTTGCCCTCGGCCGAGGCTTCAGCCGCCGCCGCGACCTCAGCATCAGAGAACCCCGCCGCCCCGCGGGCTCCCGCGCCGGTCGCCACCAGGTGGCCGATGATGGTCTGGGTGGCGTCGACGATGGCATCCGTCGGGATGAGCAGTTCGTCCCAGTCGATGTCGTTGCCGGTTACACGAACGCCATCAGCCATCTTCGCCGCGATCCACTCGTCGCCCGCGTCCGTCCGGCACATGAGAAAGCGGGTCCTGGTGACTTCGGGCCTGGCCCACTCGGGTCGCTCCGGCAATTCCAGACCCTCCTCGCGCGGTCACGGGGGATCGTACCACGGCCGCGCGGGGCCCATTGGGCCAGGTGCCCATGCCGGCCGGAGGCACCCGGGGCGTGACTTCGCCCCTGTGTCCGTCCTTCCGGGGCGGGCCCTCGCGGCGGTCCTGTCCCCGGCCAGCGCGCCAGGCACAGATCCACCAGCGCTGGGACTGTAGGACCCTTGCGATAGGCCGGGTGGCAGTACCGCCTCCATGTGTTTGACTGGCCGACGCCCCGCGCCCCATAGGGTCTGTGCGGCTACGGCCCCCACCAGTAGAGGGAGATTTCCTTGCTCTCTGGCAGATGGCCGCAGGCCTGCAGGCGACCGGCGACGCCCCGTGCCCCATCTGTGGGAAGCCGGACTGTGCAGCGGGTCCGTCGACGGCGCCCTGGCGCTGTGCCGGCGCATCGCCAAGCAGCGGCTCGCATCGTATCGACCGCGCCGGGGTCGACTACTAGGTGCACCGCTTAGTGCCAGCGGGCGGGGTGATGGGTGAGCGGGCCGCCGCGCGCGTGGGAGGGGAGCGGACACATAGCACCCCGGCCACGGCTGGCGGGCACCGGGACGAGCCAGTGCTAACCCACCAGCGGACGCGCCGCCCAAGGCAACGGGCCCATTCTCCCGCCTTAGCCGGGCAGTTCGCGTGGCCGCCCCGCCGGCACCTCTCCCCCATAGGGGGTGGGTGCCTTGGGTATCCCGAGCGGCGCGGTGGTGGCGGGGAAGCGGCAGGGGCGGGGTGCCTGGACGCCAGCGACCACCGACGCCCCGTGCCCCATCTGCGGCAAGCCGGACTGGTGCAGCGTGTCCGCGGACGGCGCCGTGGCGTTGTGCCGGAGGGTGGCGGCGGGTGGGTCGCACCGCATTGACCGATCCGGGGTGGACTACTGGGTGCATCGGTTGGCGCCAGCGGACGCGGTGGCGGGGGAGCGGGCCGCCGCCCGCGCTCCGGGCGGGGCGCCGGAACAGCG
>DAHWHT010000161.1 GCA_027335515.1 Clostridia bacterium | reverse complement strand
GTGGCGCTCCTGACACGGCCTCGCGTCTAAAGACAATACCCCTGAATCAGGCGGCCGCGACGGCGTCGGCGCGATCCGCTGGGGAAGGGTGCCGGCGGCCGAGAGGCTGTCTCCACGGGGCTGCAGGCCGTTCCGCCAGCGCCCGAGGAACCGCTCCCGACCACCACCCAGAGCGTAAACTCAGCGGTATTGCGTCTAAAGACATTGCCGTTGAGTCAGGCCGCCGCGATGGCGTTGGCCCCGATCCGCTCGCACGGGGCGTTGCCTCACCGAAAGTCTGAATCCACGGGGTCTGAATCCACGGAAAGGTAAGCCGCCCCCACCGATCCCGCCGGGACAGCGACCCAGACCGGCACGGCGAGCGCAAACTGACACGGCCTCGCGTCTAAAGATGGCCGGTTCCACCGGCATGTCGCCCGCCTCCTGAACGGTCGTCAGCGATTTGGCTCGGCTTGGAGACGTCGCCGCACTTCCATGCCCAGGCTGGCACACGCGGACAGGCGATCCCGGAGTTCCTGATCCTGGCGCGCCTGATGGATGAAGCGGTTCGCGTCGGCCACGGTGACCTCTGGGTTCGGACGCTCGATCAAGCTGAGGGTATCGCCGGCCTGCAGCGTTCCCTCCTCCAGGACGCGCAGATACATCCCTGTGCGCCCGGTTGCCCCTGCCAGCCGCACCGCGTCGGCAACGAGCAGAGCTGCCGCCTGTTTGAAACAGGGGATGCGGGGTTGGGTCACCTGAAGGACTGCAGTACCTGCGGCCACGATGTCGCCGATGCAGAAATCGGTCTCGTCCGGCTGGCGCCCCCCGAATGCAGCCCCCAGGGTCAGGTTCTCTCCGATCTCTCCCGGGGACACCGGCCATCCCCGCGTTTCGCCCCACCAGGCGAGGTGCCGTGCGAAGTGGGCGTGGACGGCCTTGTCCGGCCCCCCGTGGTTCTTGGTGTCCGCCTGCGCATCCCCGGCGAGGTTTCCTGCGGAGACCGCCACCGGACGCAGCACCGGTGCCTTGACGATCGCCGTGAAATAGGTGTCGCGTGCATCCTGGCCCGTTGCGAGCGCGGCCGGCAGGCGTGCCGGCCGCGGCAGGCCGACGTTGACCGAATCGATGCGCGCCAGCACCCCGGCACCGCCCCCTGCTTCGGATGCCGTCACTGCGGTACCCCCTTCAGGCGTTGGTCGGCCCCGCGATGCGCATCGCCTTCCGGCCGGCGAGCTCCGTCGGGACTGCCGAGTTGCAACGCGTCTTCCATCGAACCCCCGTGGAAAAGCGGCTCGCACTGGCGGCGGTGCTCCTCCACAACCTCGTGTACGGCGGCGAAGTTCTTCCGCGTCACCCAGGTCTGGGCGGCACCGGACGGCGCAAGCGTGGCCGCCGCCGCGGCGTAGGCCAGCAGGGCGGGGGTCCAATCCCCGTAAAGGTAGCGGCTGGCCGACCGGATGATCAAGGCTCTCGCCGAAATACGAACTCCCGCCCGAACCCACCGCTGCCGGCCGTCCGTCTCCGCGCCGAAGCGCCATGAGACGTCTCCGTCCTCGTCCATCCAAGAGAGCGGATCCACTTGCCAGATCACCTGCTCCGTCTCCCCCGGGGGCCTATTGCGCCACGGCCACCCACGCTCACGGTCGCGGCAGGACCGCACCCTCCTGCGGATGGCGTTCGGGCATGGGCATGCCGTCGTGGATGCGAATCGCGTGCGATGTCTTCCAGATCTCGACGAGGGTGTCCTTATCGAACGTGAGGTCGTCAACGCGGTACGAACCGAGTTCGGCCACCGCCGCCATCTCCAGCGCATCGAAGGGACAGACCTCCACGCAGATGTTGCAGACCATACAATGGTCGTAATGCAGTTCGTAAAGTTCCGGCCACGGCTTCCGGCGCCCGGTGCCGGGCTCCACCGCCTGCACGATCTCGATCGCGCGCGTCGGGCACGCCCGTTCGCAGAGCCCGCACGAGGTGCAGTTGAGCAGGCCGGTCTCCTCATTGATCTTGAGCGCCGGGACGTCTCGAGCGCCGAGGATCGGCGGGGCCTTCTCCTCCGGATAGCGAACGGTGATGGGACGCTGCAGCATCTCGCGCAACGTGATCACATGGCTAACGACCAGAGTCTTGGCCGCAACGGCCCAGTGTCGCAAAGCACTCATCACGGTTCGCCTCCGAGCGTTCAGGACCGGTTCCGGACCAGACCACCCAAAGGGGCTACGCCACTGCTTCGGAAGAAAAGGGGCTCTTCGTGGGCTTTCGTGGGTCCGGAGCCGTGCTTCGCCGGGGATCGGAATGGACCGGGCAAATGTCTGCGGGCCCTGGCGGCGGAGGGTTGGGGCCGCAGTCCATGCGGGCACTTCACCTCCGCGTCACTGCCGCGCCGCGGCTCCCGGCGTGGCCTCAGTCCTCCCACGAAACTCATGGCATCGGCCCGATGGGCGCACAAAAGCGGCTGGTGTGAGCCAGCCTTCATGGGTATGGACACACGGCGCTTGCCGGGGCGTGGGCGTGCGGGGGATGCTCC
>DAHWHT010000126.1 GCA_027335515.1 Clostridia bacterium | reverse complement strand
TCCACGGAGCGCGCCGAGACCATCGCCGAGGGGCTCAGCACCCGGGTCGCCTTCGACCTACCGCTGACGATCCTGTGGCGGTACCTGCACGACCTGGTGCTGGTGTCCGACGCCAACATGCTGTCCGCCATGGCGCTCTACTTGGAGAAGACCCATCTGCTCGCGGAGGCGGCAGGCGCGGCCCCGTTGGCGGCCGCCCTGCGCCTGCGGCAGCGGCTACGCGGCAGCCGCGTGGTGCTGATGCTCTCGGGAGGGAACGCCACCCTCGCCCAGGTCGGCGCAGCCCTGGCGGCGGCCGGGGGCGGGGGTGAGCGCTGAGCGTGTGTCCCCTGGGACACGCGGGACGACCACTGCGAGAGGACGTCGCGGTCAGCGCGCACCCCACCCTCCATGGTCCGGTCCGCCTGCGCCTGGAAGACTTGCGCGCCTGGCTCCGGCGGGCACTGCGCGAGGTGCGCGCCGACCGGCCCCTTTTCCCCGGCGGCCCTGCCCGCCGGGCGGTAGATCGACCCCTCAGCCGCGCCCGCCGGCCGACTGCGCTCCGCTGCCCCTCCATGCCCTCCGAAAGCCCGGTCCCTGGCAGGACCTGCCGACCTGTGTAGAGTAGTCTCCCGACCGGGCTCTGGAAGGATCCCCTTGGCATGGATCGTCCACGCCCTTCGAGGAGCCGACCGCGCTTGCGCCTGTGCAGAACACGGGTGGTCGATTGCGGCACTTGGCCCTCACCCTAACCATCGGGTAGGGAGTGGACATGGCCCATGTCGATCGAGCCCATCTCATTCGACCAGTTGTGTGATGTGCGGACGCTGGCGATGCAGAATGCGCTGGCCTTGTCGCCCTGCGGGCGACGTGTGGCATACCCGGTGGAGCGCGTGGGAGACATGCGGTCTCGATCGGGATTCCCCCTGACCGGCGTACCGCGTACCGCGTTAGGGGTTCGGGTCTTCGTCTCAGACCTGGAAGACGGAGCGACAGTATCGGTCACCGAGCCGGGGCTCACGTCGTGGGGGCCGTCGTGGAATTCGGACGGAAGCCGCCTCGCCTTCTTCGTCGCCGAGCGGGACGACGGCCCGGTATGGCTTGATGTGTGGGATCCGGCGACCCGGCAACACCGTCGCGTCTCACCTGCGCAGGTGCAGGCGCGAGGCTTTGCGGCCGACCACCCGCGGTGGACCGCCGACGACCGGTCCGTGTGTGTGATTCTCATTCCCGAGACGTGTGGCGGACAGGTCCCTGAGGGTGAGCCGGATGCGACCTCTGGCGACGATGCGTCGGTGGTCGTGTTCGAATCGCCGACGCCGGCAGACGTTGTGAATAGCCATCCCTCGCAGGCCGATGGTGACATCGCGTTGATCGACGTTCAAACAGGTGAAGTGCGCCGTCTCACGCACGGCGCCCCGGCCTATCAGGGGTTTCCCTCGCCCACCGGGCCCGAGGTGCTATGGGAGGAAACACTTACCGAGCCAGACCCGGCCAGGTTCCGCTGCGGCCGGCATCTGCACTGTATTGACGCCAGTGGTAGCGACTCGCTGGTGTTGTCGTGGGAGGACCACGCCTGGCATGTGCACCCCCTCCTCTGGTCCCCCGACGGCACCCGATTTGCCGTTGTGGCCGAAGGACAGGTCCTGGTGTGGAGCGTCGCCAACACAAACGCCCCGCCGGCCCGACCGGCATTACCGGACGGGGCGTCGGTGGATGACGGGTTTCTTCTTTGGAGTGCCGAAGGCGACTGGATCCTTGTAAGGTCGGCTGGGTCGCTCTGGAAGCTACCCGCCACCGACGCTGCCGAGCCTGCACGGTCGTGGTCGGTGCCCGGATGGGCCATCCATGGGGTCCTGCGCCGGGGCGCGCGGGGCTGGCTGCCACCCGGTGATCTGATCGTGTTTGCCGAAGACGAGGCGACGCTCCACCAGGGCTTGTACCGGTTGCGTGCGGACGGGACGGACCCGTTGCTGTTGGAGGAAGGTCCCCGTGAGTACCTCGGCGCCCCGTTCGCCGCGCTTGGAACCTTTGCCGCAGATGCGACTCCCAACGGAGAGCGGTTCGTATACGCGGTGCGCGACGGGGACCGGCCCGGCGAAACCCTGTGGCTGGCGGACAGCGGAGGGGACGAGCGACGCGCGGTCGTCGATCTCAACTCCCATCTCGCAGGTAAGACCTTCGGGGTGCGCAAGCGTTTCCGGTTCCGCACGAACGACGGCGAGGAGGTGGGTGCACGGATCCTGCTGCCTCCGGGCTGGACCCCGGGGCGGCCTTGCCCCACGGTGGTGAGCATTTATCCGGGTGAATCGCCGTCCCAACGTCCTTATGCGTTCGACGACGGCGACATCCCTTCGCACCAGCTGCTCGCCGCGCGGGGTTTTACCGTCTTGCAACCGGACATCCCGTACGATGAGGAGGCGCCGTACGACCCCTCCAGGGCGTGCGATGGCGCTGTCTTGCCCGCCTTGAACGAGGCCGTACGCCTCGGGTACGTCGACAACCAACGCGTGGCGCTTGAGGGGAGCAGTTTCGGGGGCTACGGCGTGGTGACCGTTCTCTGCAACACGGGGCGCTTTCGCGCGGCCATTGCCTCGGCGCCGACTACAGACCTCGTTTCGACGTATGGGGCAATGCCGGATGCGCTGAGCCCGGGGGGCTACCGCCAGGCGGTCCGGAGCACCTTCGGCGTCACGTGGTGCGAGGACGGTGACGGCGGCATGGGAGCCCCGGTGTGGGAGCGGCCACTGCGGTACGTCGTCAACTCGCCCGTGTTTTGGCTGGACCGCATCACCACCCCCCTGCTGCTCGTCGCGGGCGCCGGGGATGTCATCGTACCGTGGAGTCAAGCCGCCGAAGTGTTCATCGGGCTCCGGCGTCTGGGGCGGCGCTGCACGCTGCTGGTGTACAGGGGAGAGGAGCATGGGGGATGGTCGCTGCCGAACCGGCGTGACTTGATCGAGCGAGTCCTCGGCTGGCTGAATGAGTATCTGGGCAGCCCCGGGTAACGCCTCTCTTCAAGAGTCACACTCGACGGCCGCGATGGGGATGTTCTTTTCACATCTCTGTCGGAACCCTCGATGGTCGGGTGGCATCCCTCGGAGCGGTGTAAGGGCTCACGCTGGCCCAGAAGTGCAGTTTGGCTCCCTGCAAAAGGGAGTCCTTGCGGTGCCTGGCCATGCGGTGAGCTCGGGCGTGTACTACACTGCCGGAGGGTCGATCGCGGCGAACCCCATTTCCGAGGGGCAAGCACGGGGTGGGCTCAGGTAGGGCCTCACAGTCGCGCGCCCCGGCATGTCTGGCCGGCGATCACCCAGACGCCCACCCTGGCGCGCCCGACGAGCCCGGCCGGCCACCCGCGCCGCGGCACGGTTGAGACGCCTCGCCGCTACGCTCTCGATGCGCCAGCGGACTCTGGGACAGGTTCCCGGCGCTCCGCGCACGGCACCCCACCCCTACCGCCGGTACACGGCCTGCCTCCCCCGGCCTGCGAGGCCCGCCCGTAGGGCTCACCACAATGCGATCGGGCAGAACTGGCTGTGTGCCACCAGCGCCAAAGGGCCGGTGCGCCTCAGGCTGCCGCAGTTGGTACTATGGCTCGTCGCGGCGCTCCAGGACGGGCGCTTGGGTGGCGTGGCCGGTCTCTTGGTGCCTGCCGACGCTGGAGGGCAGCGGTGATGGGGCAGGGGAAGCCGGTAGGGGCCGCGCGAACGGGCGCGCTCACGAGCGGTTCGCCGTCCCGGCCGTCGCTTCCGCGCCGGGCGCCACGGACGTGTTCCGTACGCCACTCACCAATGAGCACCCGAACCTCTTGGCAGCCTGCTGTGACTTTCTTGCGACCGTCGCCGAGGGGGTTGACGTCGTGGACGCCGACTACGGGAACGCCGGAGAGGAGGCTCTGGTCAAGGGGTGCCTTGGTGGCGAACCGGCGGCCGTGGAGGCGCTCGTCGCGCGTTACCAGAACGCCGTCTTCGCAGTCGCATTCTCACGGCTCGGCAGCCGCGAGGACGGCGAGGACGTCGCCCAGGACACCTTCGTCGCCGCTATCCGCACGCTGCACACCCTCCGGGACCCGACGCGCGTCGGCGGCTGGCTCTGCGGCATCGCGCGCCATAAGGCCCTTAACTGGTCGCTGCGTTGGCGCAGGCCGGGCACGGTCAGTTGGGAGAGCGCGCCCGAGGGTGCGAGTCCCGCCGAGGGTTCCGCGGGCGTCGCGCAGGTGATCGCGGCGGCAGAACTGCGCAACGTCGTCCCATCCGCCAT
>DAHWHT010000120.1 GCA_027335515.1 Clostridia bacterium | reverse complement strand
CAGATCCGCTGCCGTAAACACCCGCTCCCCGACCATAAACGGCGGATCCCAACGTCCGTTCGAGGTTGACCACCCCGACCCTATGCTGCGCTATCCGCCTTCGTTTGTCAACTGGTTACCCCTTGCTCTTTTCCGACGCCTTATCGTGACCGATGCCCCAACCGTGGATGCCCCAGTCCAGAAGCCAGGTCCTCATCCGGGCCCTGGTCGCCGCTTCCTGGCATGGCTCCGGATGCCGGTCCGGCCCCAGGCCGCGCATACGGTCGCACACTTGGACGCACGACTCGGGCCGTCTCTTCGTGCGCGATCCCGCCGGGAGTGGGAGGCCGTTGCTGCGCCTTTATCGCTGGCTCTGCAAGGAGCGAACCGACTTGCGCCGGGCGCGGATTGAGGTCAACCGCCGCTCCGGGTAGAGGCAAGTCACCGTCGCCGACGGCCGGGCATTGCACGACCTGCGGCTGGTATTTTCCGGGGGCGTTGCGTCCATCAAGTCCTGGCATGAGGGGAGCGTACGTTCTTCCGCGAGGTCAGGGAGCAGCAAGGTCGATTTCGACAGGTTCATGACGTTCGCTACCGCCGGTTCGGCCGCGGAGCAGGGCGTCCACCTGCCGCGCCGAGAATCGGCGCTGGCTGGAGGCCAGACGCATGATCGGCCGCAGCCGCGGCGGCCTCCCAACGATAGACGGACGGAGATGCCGCGACGTTTCGCCGTTTGCCCCGTCCGCATCACCTGTTCGTTCACCGTAACCCCATTATCTACCATGGGCAGGCGTTGTCAAGGGTCAGAGGCAACTCCGCGCGGTCCGCAGGGCGCGGTACAATCGGTGGCGGATGGATGGGGGTGGGCTTGGCGTGGATGGCGCGGGGCGACTGGACGGTCGCTGGCGCCGCGGCGGATCGGTGTGCGCGTTGCTCGGTTGCGCCGCGTGGTTTGGCGGGGCCGGGTGGTTTGGTGCCATGGGGGCGCCGGCACTCTTTGCGAGCCTGGGGGACCGCGGGGCGCTGCCCGCCGTCGCCACCCTGTTTCCCAGCCTCTTTGGCTTCGGTCTGCTGGCGGGCGTGGCGGCCGCCGGCGGCGCCGTGCTGGCCGGCCGTCGCGGGCTGGTGCCGCTGTGGTGGGCCGTCGCCCAGGCCGGGTTGGCCCTGATGCTGGCCCTGGTGGTCGGTCCGTGGGTCGCCAGCCTGGCGCCCGGCACGGCGGCCTTCGCCCGGGCGCACGGCCTCTCGGTGGCGATGGCCGCCGCGAGTTGGCTCGCCGCCGCAGGGGGGCTGCTGGCGGCCGGCCTTCGTGGTCTCGGCTCCCTGTAGGCGGGCGTGCGGGCGTGCGGGTGAGGGCGCCTGGTCGCGGCGTCGTGGACGCACAGGACGCGTACAAGGGGTGCTGGCATGACGCTCGGCGCCGCAGATCTGCTGCGCTTCCTTGTGGACGTCGCCCTGCTGCTGGCGTTGGCGCGCGGGTTGGGGGAGGTGGCGCGCCGCCTGGGCCAGCCACAGGTGATCGGGGAGACCCTCGCCGGCGTGGCGCTCGGTCCGTCGTTGCTTGGTGCGCTGCTACCCGGGGTCGGCGCGGCCCTCTTTCCGCCGGGCGCGCTGAGCGGGGTGCTGTTGCAACTGGTGGCGGACATCGGCGTGATCCTTCTTCTGCAGCTGAGCGGTATGGAGACGGATGTCGCCATGGCCCGCCGCCGCTGGCGTTCGGCGGGGCTGGTCACCCTGTTGGGCATGATGGTGCCGTTCATCGGCGGGTTGGCGCTGGCCAGCCTGCTGCCGGCGGGTCTCGGTCTCCACGGCAGCCATCCGGTTGCGTTCGCGGCGTTCCTGGCGACGGCGGTCTCTCTGACCTCCATCTCCGTGCTGTTCAAGATCCTGCTTGAAATGGACCTGATGCGCCGTGACATTGGTCAGTTGGCGCTCGCCGCCAGCATGCTGACGGATTCCACCGGCTACTTCCTGCTGGCCGTGGTGGCCGGGCTGTCGACCGCCCAGGCCCTGCCCGTCGCCCGTCTGAGCGTGTCGATGGCCGGCACGGTCGTGTTTGCGGTCTTCCTGTTCACCCTCGGCTATGGCGGCATTCGCCGTTTGCTGGCCTGGGTCGACCGCAGCTTCGGCGGGGATCAGGCCATGCTGTCGGCCGTGGTTGCCGTCGGCCTCGCCGGCGCCGCCGTCACCCAAGCCCTGCACGTGCAGGCCTTTTTGGGATCGTTTCTGGTCGGGGTCCAGCTGTCGCGCATCCCGCGGGTCGGCCGGGCAGCCAGTCGGTCGCTGCGGTCGATGACGATAGGGGTCTTTGCGCCCGTGTTCTTCGCCAGCGCCGGACTGGCGGTGGACCTACCACGCATGCTGCATCCGGCGCCGCTGGTCGTGGCGGGTCTGCTGCTTCTGGTCGCGTGTGCGGGCAAGTTTGCCGGTACGTTCATCGCCGGCCGCTTCAGTGGTCTGGACCGCTGGAAGGCGGCGGCGCTCGGGGCGGGCATGAACGCCCGGGGGCTGCCGGAGATCGTGGTGGCGACCATCGCCCTGCAGTCGGGTGCCTTCAGCGCGACCACCTACTCCATGGTGGTCGTCGTGGCGATGGCGACTTCGTTTGCGGCGCCGCCGGCCCTGCGCGCCTGCCTGCAGCGGATGCCGGCGGATCCGTCCGAGGAGGGGCGGCTGCGCCGGGAGGCCGCGGAGGCGCGCAGCTTCCTGCACGGGGTTGGCCGGGTGCTGGTGCCGATCCGCGACGGACGCTTTGCGTTGTATGCGGCCCAGGTGGTGGCCCACCTGGCGGCGCGGCGCGAGGTGGACGTCACCGCCCTGCACGTGCGACCGGCGGGCGGCCGCGTCGCGGTCCCCGCCACGCCGCCCGCCCTGGGCGAGGCAGTCCACTGGCACCTGCGCACCGTTGAGCCGGACCCCGATGTTCCGGCGACCGTCCTGCAGGAGCTGGAACGCGGCTACGATCTGATCGTCCTGGGGGCGAGCGATGTCCCCGGGGTCAGCCTCTTTGGCGGGGTGACCGATCGGCTGGTGGCGGGTGCGCCGTGTCCCGTGTTTGTCGTTCGTCTCCCCGCTTCCACCCGCGGCGAGTTTGCCGTGCGCCGCATCCTGCTGCCGACGGCCGGTACCGCGGCGGACCAGCATGCCGGTGAGTTCGCGGTGGCGTTGGCCCGGGGCACCCGCGCCGAGGTGGTGGCCCTGCACGTGGTGGAGGTGGACGTCTGGGGCGAACCGGGCTGGACCGGGGGCGCGGGCCGCGATGCCCTGTTGCGCCATCAGGTGGGGCACCACTCCACCGCGGGTGTGCGGGCGTTGGGCGAACTGATGGGGGTGGCGGTGCGGGCCGAGGTGCGCACGGGCGGCAATGGGGCCGCCGGTCGTGAGATTGTGGGCGCCGCGCGGGCCGTGCACGCCGACCTGGTGCTGCTGGCGGCCGACCGCCGCCTGGCGGGCCGGGAGGTGTATTGCGGCCGAACGGTGGAGTATGTGGTGCGCCATGCGGATTGCCCGGTGGCCGTCCTGTTCCCCACCGGGTTGGATGGCAGGCCGACGTGAGCCCGCCCCGCCGTGGGCGCCGCGGGTGACGCACCGGTGGGGATTGCGGCCGGCGGCGCATTCCATCCAGCCAGAGCCCCTGTTTCCCAGGTCCGCACACCCCCCTCGCCACGCGGGTCTCTGCGGGGCCTGTACGCCGCGGCGGGCGCCAACGGCAGGGTTGGGGGCGCGCGCGTATCGGCCATGGCGAAGCACCGCCACACCCGTCGGCCCGATCGCGCGCCTCGGTTGTGGGCAATGGACACCCGCCGAAGTCCGTACCCGCCCAGCACCAAGCTGGGGCGGTTCCCGTGGCCGCACCGCAAGCATTCGGGCTCGCGTCATCCGCGTGTCCGCGCAGACGATGGCGCGTTGGCCGACGTGGCCGCTAGCGTCGGCGGCCACTGTTGACGCCACGTTTTACCGCCGTCCCGCGTGGCGAAGATCCCCCGCGCCGTCGCGGCCCACCCGATCGCGGCGCTCACGAACGTCACGCCGCCCGCGCATTGGGTCTTGGCGCAGAGGGCGCCGGTTGGGGGAGGTGCCGCGAAGCATTGCGTCTTTGTGGCCATACAGTGGGGCAATCCAGACCAGTGGCTGCCGCCGTCGGTGCTGCGGGCGACACCGAACGGCTCCAACCTCCAGACGATGGCTCCGTTCAGAAAGAAGGCTGGATACCTGCTTTCGCCCGACGCGCCACAGCTCATCAGGCAGCCGAAGCTGCCCCACGCATACTGCCACCTTGCGCCGGCATCGCTCGTGCGCATCACGGCGAAGGCGCCAGCCGAGAACCCTTGGAAGTGCGCGACCAACCATCCCTCCGTGGGGGAGATGAGGACGGCCTTTGCGCTCACCGCATCGGGAGGGAATGGCCGGCGCGCCTCCAGGGTCGGTCCTGAGGGAGGGTCGGGTCCGAGCGACGCCGCGTAGGCGGCGAAGGCATGGGCCGCCGGTCCGGCGCTCAGCCGCTCGAACAACGGCGTCCACGTGCGGCCACCATCGTGCGTGGTATAGAGGCACACGCCCTTCGCCGAAGAGCCCGCGGCCCAGCCGTAGCGCGGCCCCGCAAAGCTCACCGATGAGAAGGTGCAGGTGGACCCCCCGTGCGCGACCGACCACGACCGCCCCTCGTCGCTGCTGCGCACGAGGGCACCACCAGAGATGCCCCACGCCTCCGTCGCCGTCACGAGGTCGACACTGGACGGCGGCCGCCGGCCCTTGATCTGCCAAGCCCACTTCTTCCCACCATCGGCCGTGGCGAGCAGTGTGTCCGGCCCTGCAGCGAAGCCGTGGAGCGGATCGCGGAAGTCCAACCGGGTGAGGGCCCGCGTTGTCTGGAACACGCGCGTCCAGCGGGCCCCGCCGTCCGTGGTCGCCACGATTTCGCACGGAGGCCCGGAGGACGTGTCGCCTGGCGCATACCCGCACTGCCCGCCGACAATCGCCCAGCCGTCTCGCGCGTTGACGAACGCGACCGCCATCGCTCCCGGCCCTGCCGGCCGCGTCGGAACGACCGGCGCGGTAACGTGCGGACGGCTGGGCGCGTGGACGGAGGGACGGCGCACATGCGGGGGCGGGCGCAGGGCCACACCCGCGGCAATCAGCGCCAATCCCGCCACCGCTCCGAGGATCACCTCTCGCCACGATCCGTTGGCCATCCGGTCCTCCCCGGCGATACGACGCGCGCCGACCTGTCGCGGTTCCCCCCACCCGATCGCCACGCACGGTCCGACGGTGCGGTCAGCCCCATCCCCTCGCGATCACTCGGCACTGCGTGCAAACCTTTCGGCGATGGGGATTCGGAAGGACGTTCCACGCCAACTGCAGGCTGCAGGATCTCGCCCGTGTTTGGGAAAAACTGCAGCGGTCCGATTGGCCGGGCTGGTAATCGGAGTGGATCGGGTGGCAGGTACGTGCGCCTCAATTGGGTTCGAGTAGGGGGGCTGAATCGCGGCGGATGCCCCGGGACCGGAGCGAACCCGCCCTGCGGGCGATCGGTGGGCGTACCGCTCGGTGGGGAGTTCTGCGGATGTGGCCGGCGGGGGCGCCGATGCCACGCGGATACCTGCGGGGAGGTCCATCGGCACAATCTCGTGGATCGAGGGGATGCGTGGGCGTGCAGAAACTGAAGCGCGTTGGAGAGACCGAGTGGCAGTTTGCCTGGCCCCGCGCCTTCTGGAATGAATACAGCGCCATCGAGGAGGCGGTGGCACTCCATGCCTCCGGCGAGGGGGCTGGCGCCGAGCGCATCGTGCGCGGAGTGCTGGAGCGGGTACCTGAGCACCTGGACGCGATGTGGCAACTGGCCGGGTTCTTGCGCGACTGTGGACGGGTCGCGCAAGCCGAGGAACTGTTGCGGAATGCGGTGGAATTGGGGCGCACGGCCTTCCCGCCACGCGCTTTCCGGTTTGGACGTGACCGGCTGGAATGGGGGTGGATGGAGAACCGGCCGTTCCTGCGCTGTCTGGCGAGTTGGATGCAGGCACGCGAGGAGGCCGGTGCGCGTGGAGACGCCCTTGACTGCGCCCGCGAGCTCTTGGCGCTGAATCCGAACGACAATCAGGGTATTCGCTGCGTCGCTGTCACCTGGTTGCTGCAGTCCGGCGGTGACGAGGAGGCCGCGGCCCTGGCCAAGCGATACCCCGAAGACAGTCTCCCGGAAACCACATACGGCCGTGCCCTGGCCCTGTTCCGCCTGAGGCGGTTCGACGAGGCCGACGATGTCCTGCGCGAAGCCATCGCGGACTTGCCGCTGGTCGCCACCGAGATGCTTAAGGCCAAGCACCGCGTTCCACGCCGCCCGTACCCCGGAATGGTGACGGTGGGCGGTGCCGACCAAGCGTATGACTATTGGAAATCCGCCGGTGCGCTTTGGTCCGCCACCCCGGACGCGTCGGAATGGCTCCGGCGCGTGCAGACCAATGTGGAGGCTGCGAAGGAGGACGAACCGCCTGTCGGTGGGCGGTAGGGGGGGAAGCATGCCAAGACGGCGGCGGATCTCGCCCACCGGGAGTTGCTGCAACTGTTCGTGCCGGACGGGCACGCCCAGCCGCAGGGGCACTATGCATTCCTGGAGTTTTGCTGTCCGAATTCCGAGTGTGACCGCCACGTCGTCATGTGGCAGGTGATCGGCCGGCAGTTACGGACACCCGGAAGGACGCCGTTGGCGACGCTTTCTTGGTGTTGGGCCGCGGACGACCCGCACCGGCCGGCACAGGAGCCAGCGCCTCAGAGCCGGCTCGCGGAGTGGATCGCGCCGTAAGCCGCACCGATCGCGCGACAGGAAGTCCTTTGGGAGCGCCGTCGCGCTCGCACTTTCCCTTCGCACATCGACATGGAACGTGGGGCCTGATGGGGAGGGCGGGCCACAGGGCGCCGTGCACCGTGTCGGCGCGATCGCGCGATCGCGTCCGGCCATCTGCCGCGGCGATCCAGGTCAGCGCGGCGGAGACCCGGTGGCCAGGGCCCCTTGGTGGAGCGGGGGGCCGATGCCCCTCTGCTCGCCGCTGGACCGTCGGTTAGCGCCGTGCCCCGTATGCGTGGTTTCACTCCGCGGCGTGGCCCTGGGCCGCCCTGCGGTCAACCGGGTTTTCGGTGCCCGTTGGCGCTGGGGAATGGACGGGCGGGACGACGCTGGCCGCCCCGCAGGTGCGTGGCGCCGAGGCCAGCCCCCCGGGGCGGGGTGTGCGCGTTGGGCCATTTCGCCGCGCACGTCGCATCCTGCGTAGACGCACGTTGGCCCGCGTGCTATTACACGCCGGTTGGGTTCGCGTCGCGGGTGGCGTGCGCGTGTCGAGGCCGGGGTTCACGCGCGCGGTTTCGCGGCGGGTGTGCCCAACGGGTGCGGCCCGCGACGGGGCTGAACCGGGTGGGCCAGTCGCCGTCAGCCTGGTATCCTGGACACCGTTTCCCGTTGGCGGCAACCCTGCGGTGGCTGGATGGTAGGATCGTTTCGCGGTCACCGACCTGTCTCGGGATGGCCGGGCGAGGAACGCGCCACGGAATCCGATGTGTGTGAAGGTGGTGAGGACGGTGGGCCCGACGCCCAGGGTGGCGGTCGTGTATGCGGGTGACCCCGGCGTCCGCGGGCGGGCACAACCCGCCAACCCGCGCTACGCCTCCGTGTGCGAAGCCTTTGAGCGCCAAGGTGTTCATGCGGAGCCCACGCCCTATTGGGACGAGGCCGTGGACGAGGTCGGCGCTCGGCTGCAGGGTATGGACGCCGTCCTGGTGTGGGTCAACCCCCTGGATGCCGGAGAAAACCGCGCCGCGCTCGACCGCATGCTGCGCGTCGTCGCGGCAGGCGGCGTGTTCGTCAGCGCCCATCCGGATGCCATCCTGAAGATGGGTACCAAGGATGTCCTGGTGCAGACGCGGAACATGGCTTGGTCCAGCGGGGATATCCACGTCTACCACACGGTGGACGACCTGCGTCGCCAGCTGCCCGAGCGCCTGGCCGCGGGGGGATCGCGCGTGCTGAAGCAACACCGAGGCAACGGCGGCGACGGCGTATGGCGGATCGCGCTATCCGATCCCGCCGCGGCGCAGGGATCGGACCCCATGGTGCGCGTGCTCCACGCCCGGCGGGACAGTCCGGTGCGGGAGATGCGCCTGGACGACTTCGTGGCCGCGTGCGCCGCCTATTTCGACGGACGGGGACACCTGATCGACCAACCCTTTACGCCGCCCGGTCCGGATGGCATGGTGCGGTGCTACATGACCCACCACGAGGTGGTGGGGTTCGGGCACCAGCGCGTCACGGCGCTGCTTTGGACGCGGGACGGCGAGGCGCCGCCGCCGCCCGAGCCTCGGCGCTACCATCCCCCGACCAAGCCGGAGTTCCAGTCCCTCAAAGCCCGAATGGAAGACGAGTGGATTCCGGCACTGCAGCGCATCCTCGAGCTTCGCACGGAATCGCTCCCGGTGCTATGGGATGCGGACTTTCTCTGTGTCCCCGACGGCCCGGCGGGCGGGAACCGCCACGTGCTGTGCGAGATCAACGTCAGTTGCGTGTCCCCGTTCCCGGACGCCGCCCTGCCGAGGCTGGTCGAGGCCACGGTGCGTCGGATCCGGGACCGGCGGTGAGCGCCTGGCGCGCATGCCCCCGTTCTTGGCCGACGGCCGCCGCGCCGGCTCAGGGCAGGCGGGTCCAGCGGCGGCCTGCGTCGGTTGTTTGATACAGCCCGCCGTAGGCCGTGACCAGCCAGCCGTCGACCGGGTTGCTGAAGGCGATGCCGTTCGGTTGCAGGGAACCCAGGGTCCGCCACGACCAGGTGAGGCCGCCGTCGGTTGTGTGGGCCACGGCGTACGGGCAGCCGCTGCCGCTGCGGCAGGCCTGCTGGGCCAGGACCCAGCCGTCCTCGGTTTGCGGAAAGGACAGGTCCACCGCCGCCCAGCCCGGCGGCAGCGGCACGGCCTGCCAGTGGGCGCCGCCGTCGCGCGTTTGGGCGACCGCGCCGCGGGAGATCGCCCAGCCAAACCGGCTCGTGGGGAAGTCCAGGTTGGACAGGTCGGGTGCGGGTCCGAGCGAACGGGGCGCGCCGCCGGCTTCGAGCCGGTAGAGTCGGCCGCCCGCTTCGAGGCGCAGACCCCGCGCCGCGGTCGCCAACGCCGAGGGCACCAGCCCGTCGGCGGCCGCCACGGGTGTCCAGGTGCGGCCGGCGTCGCGCGTCCCATACAACCGCGGCGCGGCGCCTCGGATGGAGAGCACCGCCCAGCCCCGGCGTGGGTCGGCAAAGGTCCAGTCGACGACGACCGCCCCGGCCGGAAGCGACCCGGTTTCCTTCCAGGAACGACCGGCGTTCGCGGTTTGCCAGATGCCCTGCGGGCCGGCGGCCATGCCGACGGCGATGCCGTGGCGGGCGTCGAAGAAGGTGAGCGGGCGCAGCCCGGGGGCGGTCAACGGCGATCCGGAGCGCGGATACACCGGGGTCCAGGTGCGCCCGCCGTCCGCGGTGTGCACCACCGCGCCGCGCGGGCCGAGGCCGACGACCGCGTAGGCCCGCCGGCCCGAGTTGGCGTGGATGGCCGTGATGTCCGCGCCGCCCAGCGTGCCCGCCGCCGATTGCCAACGGCGGCCGGCGTTGGCGGAGACCCACAGCGAAGGGCTGGTGGTCCGGGTTCGGCCCCAAAGGACGTTGGCCCCGGTGGCCGCCATCCCGGCCAGGTCGGCCGGCGGGGCCGCCCCGCGCACCGCCCGCCAGCTCGACCCGCCGTTGTGGGTGCGGTAGAGGTGGTCGCCGCCGCAAATTAACCAGCCCGTCGCGCCCGAAAACGCCATAGGGCCGGCGGTGTCGTGCGGACAGGGGGTGGCGGCCTGCCAGCGGCGGCCAGCGTCTTTGGTGTGCCACAGGGAGCCGGTGGTCGTCTCCATCCAACCGCTGCGGCGTCCGGTGGGGATGGCGCGCCGCAGATCCACGCCCGCCCGTCGATACAGGACGTTCCAGGTGCGTCCGCCGTCCGT
>DAHWHT010000109.1 GCA_027335515.1 Clostridia bacterium | reverse complement strand
ACCGGTGACCGCCGCCACCCCCGCCGCCAGGCCCAAGAACGCCAGGGACGTCGGCGGCAGCGCCACAAGGGACGGTAGTTCCAAGAGCGCGGCGCCCGCCACCGCCGGCACCGAGAGCAGGAAGGCGAAGCGAACCGCCTGCTCCGCCTCGAACCCCGAGGCGAGTCCCGCCGCCAGCGTGGCGCCCGACCGCGAGATGCCTGGCGCCAGGGCCAACGCCTGACAGGCGCCGATCCAAAGCGCGTCGCGCAGGCGCATCCCGGAAAGCCGGCGCCGACCCAGCGGACGGCGCGCGACGGCGACCAGCGCCAACCCGCCCACGCACCACGCGACCGCGACCGCGCGCAGCGAGCCAAACAGCCGCTCGACGGCCGGCCCACCCGCCCATCCGACGGCGGCTGCGGGCAGCGTGGCGACGCACAGGGCGAGACCACGCTCGATTCCGCGCTGCGGCTGCCGCACGACACGCGCCAGGTCCGCGCGGTACCGGATCGCGACCGCCAGCAGGGTCCCGAGGTGCACCCCCACTTCCAGGGAGAGGCCGGGGCGCGCGATGCCGAACACGTGCTCCGCCAGCACCAAGTGCCCCGATGAGCTGACGGGCAAGAACTCCGTTATGCCCTGCAGGACGCCGAGTCCGACCGCCTGTGCCGTGTGCACGCCGCCCACGCTGCCGAGCACTGCCAGTATAGCACGGCCATACGAACGCACGTTAGCCGTCATGCCGCGCCCCCTCCCGCTGGCCGCGCCGCGGCCCCCGCGCAGGCGTATGCCGGGTCGGTGCGGCTGAGCCCGGCCGCCGCGGGCATACTGCGGCCATGAGGCAAGAATGCAGGCCCCCCCTGGCAGGTCGGGCCCGCGCCGACGACGCGCCCGACGAACCGGACATCCCCGACGAACCGGATGCTCCGGATGCACCGGATCCGTCTCGGTGCAGACGTGGCCAGGCGGCGGCGGACCCTCAGGAAACCGCGCCCTCCAAGAGCCCGATCCACGTCCTGACGGTGGTCGGACAGGTGGAGGGCCATGTCAGCCTGCCATCGCAGAACAAGACCACCCGCTACGAGCACGTCCTGCCGCAGTTGGTGGCCATCGAACAGGATCCCGCGATCGAAGGGCTGCTCGTGCTGCTGAATACCGTCGGGGGGGACGTGGAAGCGGGGTTGGCGATCGCAGAACTGATCGCCAGCATGCGCACCCCGACGGTCAGTCTGGTGTTGGGCGGTGGCCATTCGATCGGCGTACCCATCGCGGTTGCCGCCGACCGATCCTTCATCGTTCCCAGCGCTACGATGACCATCCATCCGATCCGGCTCTCGGGAATGGTGATCGGCGTGCCGCAAACCTACGAGTATCTGGACAAGATGCAGGACCGCGTCGTCCAGTTCGTCGTCGCCCACTGCGCCATGAACCAGGAGCGCTACCGGGAGTTGATGTTCCGCACCGGAGAACTGGCGCGCGACGTGGGCACCATCCTGGTCGGACGGGACGCGGTGCGCGAGGGTCTGATCCACGAGGTGGGGGGCATGGCCCAGGCCCTGGCGGCACTGCGGGGGATGGGCCACGGTTCGCGTCGGGGTCCATCCCAACCAACACGGGGGTGACGTTGGTGGTCATCTACAGCATCCTGCCGCCCGAGGCCATCTTCGGCACGGAGGCAGCGGGCCCGCCGCCCCGCGAGTTCGCCGTCGGCGGCGGCGGTGCCCGCATCCTGGTCCAGGTGCGGGACGGTGTGGCCGTCGTGCAGCGCGTGGCGTCGACCGATCCACGGCATTTCCTGGAGCCCCACTTCCAGCCCGGTGTTGCTGCCCCCGAGCTGCCCCCTGCCCCGCCCCTGTGGGGCTGAGCGCCGGCAGGTCGGCCCGGGCGGCTGGCGAAGCCATCTGCGGGGGTCGAGGCCGTGGAGATCTCCCGCGGGGTGCACCTGGTTCCTGGAACCGCCATGGGCAACGTCTGCCTGGTGACGGGGCCGGAGGCCGTGCTGTTTGATTCGGGCCTGCCGGGCGACGGACCCGCCATCCTTGCCTACCTCCAGCAGGTGGGCATAAGCACGCGCGAACTGCGTGCCGTCTGCCTCACCCACGGGCACGCCGGCCACGCCGGTTCGGCCGCCTGGCTGCGCCGCCAAAGCGCGGCCCGGATCCTGGCGTCCGCACCCGAGGCGCAGCGGGCAGCCAACCCGCGCGCCGCCGGCGTGGTCCGCCCCGTGTGGCATGCGTTGCTGCGAACGGCGCACCGCGCGGTCGAGGGGTGCATGGTGGACGCCATCCTGGAACCGGGGGACGCGTTCGCGGGGTTCGTCGCCGTGGCAACCCCCGGCCACACCGACGGCCACATGGCCTACTTTCGCGCCGAGGACGGGGTGTTGATCGCCGGCGACGCCGTACGGGTGTCGGGCCGTGAGCTGCTGGCGCCGGCTTTTTGGGACACCGAGAGCGAAACGACGGCCCGCATCTCGCTGGCCGCGCTCGCCGACCTACCCATCCAGCTGCTGATCCCCGGGCACGGCCCGCCCTACCGCTCCCCAGGCGCCGCCCTGCGCCAGGCGGGCGGTCCGCCCGGTTTCATGTTGGAAACGATGCGGCGGCGCGCCCAGCATCAGGAACGCCGCCGTCGTCGTCGAAGCTGAGGCCGTTCAGACTTCCAGCACCAGCGGCAGGATCATCGGCCGGCGCCGGGTGCGCTCAAAAAGCAGCTGCCCGGCCGTCTCACGCACCACACCCTTGATCTGGTTCCAGTCGGTTTGGCCGTTGCGTATCCGGCCGGCGATGGCCTCCTGCACCCGGGCGCGCGTCTCGGCCATCAGTGCCTCGGCTTCCCGCACATACACAAACCCACGCGATGAGATGTCGGCGCTGCCGACGACCTCCCCGGTCTCCCGCCGCACCGCGACGGCCACGACCAGGATCCCGTCCTGGGCCAACTGCCGGCGATCGCGCATGACCACGTTGCCCACATCGCCGACGCCCAGCCCGTCCACCAGGACGCGGCCGGCGGGTATGCGGCCCGCGATCCGCATGCCTTCCGCGCTGCATTCAAACACGGTCCCGTTTTCACCGATCAGCACGTGGTCGTGTTCCACCCCGGTGTCTTCGGCCATCGCGGCGTTGAGCACCAGATGGCGGTATTCGCCGTGGACGGGTACGAACCAGCGCGGCCGCAGCAGGGTCATCATCAGCTTCAGTTCCTCGCGGCTCGCGTGCCCGGAGACGTGGACGCCGGCGTCGCGCTGGTAGATGACCCGTGCACCCATGCGGTGCAGGTTGTCGATCGTGCGGTGGACCATCTTCTCGTTGCCCGGCACCGGACTGGCCGCCAGGATCACGGTGTCGCCCGGGATCAGATCGACCAGGCGGTGCTCGCCGGTGGACATGCGCGAAAGCGCGGACATCGGCTCCCCCTGGCTGCCCGTGGTCATGATGATGACCTTCTCAGGCGGGGTGCGTCCGATGGCGCCACTTTCCAGCAGGGTGCCCTCGGGGATGTGCAGGTAGCCAAGACGCGAGGAGATCTGCACGGTGTTTTCAATGCTGCGGCCAACCACGGCCACGCGACGGCCCGCCTGGGCGGCGACGTCAAAGCACTGTTGGATGCGGTGGACGTTGCTGGCGAAGGTGGTCACCAGCACACGCCCGGGGGCCTCGGCGACGATGCGCCCGATGGTGCCTCCCACCTCGCGTTCGGAACCGGTGATGCCGGGGCGCTCGGCGTTGGTGCTGTCGCAAAACAGCGCAAAGACGCCTTCCCGGCCCAGGCGCGCCAGCATCTGCAGATCCGTCACTTCCCCGTCCACCGGGGTGAGGTCGAACTTGAAGTCGCCGGTGAACACCAGGACCCCCACCGGCGTATGCACGGCAAAGCCGACCGCGCCGGGAACGCTGTGGGTTACGTGGAACGGCTCGACGGCCAACGCACCGAAGGTCATCTTCTCGCCTTCGCGAAACGGGCGGGATCCTGGTGGCAGCCGAAGGCCGTGCTCCGGCAGCTTGCCCTCCACCATACCCAGGGTCAGCCGCGTGCCGTGGATCGGGGCCGGTGCGTCACGCAGCAGGTAGGGCACCCCGCCGATGTGGTCTTCGTGGGCGTGGGTCAAGAGCACGGCCCGCAGCCGAGCCTTGCGCTCCACGACGTAACTCATGTCCGGCAGGACGATGTCGACGCCGGGCAGATCGTCCTCTGGAAAGGCGAGGCCACAATCGATGACGATCATGTCCTCGCCGCACTCGACCACGAACATATTCTTGCCGATTTCACCAACCCCGCCCAGCGGGGTCACGATCACCTTGCCGCGCTCACGGGGACGCTCGCGCCCACCAGAAGCCGGATGGCCATGTCGGATAACGGACACCTCCATATAAGCCCCACCGACTCCCGGCGGGGCAACGCATACACAACCACCCCGGGGGCCGGGAAGGCTCGGACGCTATGCCCGCGTGGCAGACTCACGCGGTTGACGCCACGCCGACTATAATCCATCCTGCCGGCGACTACAAGGGAGGACCCGTCGGCCCCCGTCGGCCCGTCCAGCGGGCAGGCGGAGGGCATTCGGGCCTCCGCGGCGGGACGGCCCTCCCGCTGTCCCAGACTGCCATGCCTGGCCGGTTCCCGGATGCCCGCACGGGGCCAGGGGGGCGGCGGCGCCAGGCCGGTTGCGGGACACGCAGCAACCACCGCAAAGGATTGCCGCCGGCCCGCTCCCTATGCACCGGCCCCGGCGCGTCCGGCGGCCTGCGGTACACCCTGCCAGGCTTCGAGGGCCGCCCGCAGCACCTCCAGTTCCGAGGTCGAAAGGTCGCACAGCGGCGGGCGCAGGCCGCCCACCGCCCAGCCGCGCAGCCGCAGGGCGGTCTTGACGGGAATGGGGTTGGGCGCCAGAAAAAGGGCGCGATACAGCGGCAGCAACGCCAGATGCCGCAGGCGCGCCTCCTCGGTGCGACCGGCCTGCCAGTCGGCGATGAGGGCGGCGATCGCCTCCGGCGCGATGTGGGACGCGACGCTGACCACGCCGCGGCCGCCAAGGGCCAGGATGGGCAACGTGAGCCCGTCGTCGCCGCTGTACACCTGGAGGGCGGGCAGCAGCCGCAGCACCTCCGCGACCTGCTCCAAGTCGCGGCTGGATTCCTTCAGGGCGACCACGTTGGGCGCCTCGGCCACAATGGCCGCCAGCGTCGCCGGCAGCAGATTGCAACCGGTGCGCACGGGGATGTTGTAGACCATCAGCGGCAGTTCGGTGGCCGCCGCGACGGCGGTGAAGTGCCGCGCCAGGCCCGTCTGTGGCGGCCGGCTGTAGTAGGGGGCCACCACCATCACGCCCTGGGCGCCGGCGGCTGCCGCCTCCCGGGTCAGGCGGACGCTGGCAGCCGTGTCGTAGCTGCCCGTGCCGAGCCACACGCTGGCGCGGCCGTCGACGGCACGACGGACGGCGCCGCACAGCGACAGCTTCTCGCGGTCGCTCAGGGTCGGCGACTCCCCCGTCGTACCCGCCAGCACAAATCCGTCACAGCCGCGGTCGCACAGATCCCGCGCGAGTTCGGCCGCCAGGTGCGTGTTCATCGCACCATCCGCCGCAAACGGCGTAACCAACGCCGTCAGGAGTCGGGCCTGCCCATCGAATGCACCCTGGCTCGTGCCCATGGCCGCCCGCCCCGGCGGGCTTCGCCCCTTTCATCAGTCCGCCTCGGCCGCCGGCCCCATCATAGACGCCAACCTGCCATCCGTGCCCGCAGTTGACCGCATGCGCCCCGCAGGGTCAATCCCCCGCCCGCGCCGCCTGCGCATCCAGGTGAAAGGTTCGATGCAACGCCTGCACTGCCCGCTCCATGTCGGCCCGGGTCACCAGGCAGGAGATGGTCACGTGCGAATCGGCGGTCTGCAGGATGGGAATGCCTTCGTTGGCAAGGGATTCAACAACGGAGGCCATCACACCTGGGAGGCCGCGCATGCCCGTGCCGACGATGGAAACCTTGGCGCAATCGGCGTTGAACTGCACGGGGAAGCCGGTTTCCTCCAGGAGGCGGCGCGCCCGGCCGGCGTCTCCGCCCGCGACGATGAAGCGTCTGCGGTCCGGGGCGACGTTGATGAGATCGACGCTGATCCCGGCATCCGCGAGCACACGGAAGATGCGCACGGTGGCCGCGTGGTCGAGCGGTCCGTCCACACCGCACTGCACGACGTGGGCCAGATGGGTGACCCCGGTGACGGCCCGCGCCGGCCTATCCCACTGGGTGTCCGCCTCAAAGCCGTGCGTGATCAGAGTGCCGGGTTCCGCGTCCGGGTCGTCGAAGGTGCCGCGCACGCGGACGGGCACGTTGGCGCGCATCGCGAGTTCGACCGCCCGCGGGTGCACGACCTTTGCCCCCTGTTGGGCCATTTGAAAAATCTCCTCGTAGGACAGCGTCGACAGGGTGCGCGCCTCCGGGACGATCCGGGGATCGGCCGTCTTGACGCCGCTGACATCGGTGTAGATCTCCACCAGTTCGGCGCGTACCGCCACCGCCAGCGCCGCCGCGGTGGTATCCGAACCACCGCGGCCCAGGGTCGTGATATCGCCGGTCTCGGCCATGCCCTGGAAGCCTGCGACGACGCAGACGTCGCCCCGGTCCAGGTGCCGGCGCAGGTGGTCGGGCTGCACCCGCAGGATGCGGGCGTTGGAGAAGTTGCGGTCGGTCACGATCCCGGCCTGACCGCCCGTGAGGACCAGGGCGGGCAGCCCCTTGCGCCGCAGCGTCCCGGCCAGCACCACGGCGGAGATGATCTCGCCGCAGGCCATGAGCAGGTCGGTCTCCCGCGGGGCGTCGTCGGCCCAGACCTGGCGGCCCAGTTCCAGGAGGGTGTCGGTCGCGTACGGGTCACCGGCCCTGCCCATCGCCGAGACGACGACGATGGGCAGCAGGGACCGGCGGGCGGCGGCAAGCACCCTTTCCGCCACCAGGTCGCGGTAGGCCGGCGTGGCCAGCGAGGTGCCTCCGAACTTTTGCACGATGATGCGCACCGGCGCACCCTTCCTCCCCGCGCCCCCGCCCTGCCCCGAGGGCCGCGGCGCGCGGTCCAGGCGGCCCTACAGGCGGATCAGCGCCTCGGCGATCTGCGCGGCGTTGGTGGCGGCGCCCTTGCGCAGGTTGTCGCCGACCACCCAAAAATGCAGGCCGTTGGGGTCTCCAAGGTCCTGTCGCACGCGGCCCACATGCGCCAGGTCGGACCCGGCCACGTCGGCCGGCGTCGGATACCCGGTGGGATCCTCAAGGTCGTGCACGCGCACCCCGGCCGCGGCCAGGACGCCCCGGGCCTCCGCCGGCGTGCAGGGGCGGTCGGTTTCCACGGCCACGGACTCCCCATGGCCCACAGGCACGGGCACCCGCACCGCGGTGGCCGTCAGACGCAGTTCGGGCATGGCCAGGATCTTGCGGGTCTCGTGGACCAACTTCCACTCCTCGGCCGTATAGCCGGACTCGCCGAAGGCGTCGCACTGCGGTACGACATTGTGGGCCAGCGGCCGCGGAAAGACCCGTTGGGGCACCGCCCGCCCCGCGGCCACCGCCTCGACCCCCGCGGCCAACTCCTCCATCCCGCCGTGACCCGCCCCGGACGCCGACTGGTAGGTCGAGACGATGACGCGCCGCAATCCCGCCAGGCGCCGCAGGGGATCCAGGCACAGCACCAGCGGGATCGTCGTGCAGTTCGGACTGGCAATGATCCCGGGCCCGGACCGCAACACGCCCGCGTTGACCTCGGGCACCACCAGCGGCACCCCGGGATCCAGGCGAAAGGCGCTGCCCTTGTCGATCACCACCGCGCCCGCCTGGACCGCCAGCGGGGCCAACTCCCGACTGACGCGGGAGCCCGGCACCGCCAGAAAGCAGATCTCCAGGCCGCCAAAGGCGTCGGGACCCGTGGGTTGCACCCGCAACCGCTCGCCGCCCCAGACCACCTCGGTGCCGGCGCTGCGCTGCGTGGCCAGCAGGCGCAACTCGGCAACCGGAAACCTGCGTTCCGCCAGCACCGCAAGCAGGGTCTGCCCCACGGCGCCCGTCGCGCCGACCACTCCGACCCGCCAGGCCATGCAACCATCGCCCTTCATCCGGCTGCGCCGCCGCCACGGCCGGCGCGCACGCCGCGTTTGCCGCGTCCACTGTACACGCCCCCTTTCACGGGTCGCAATCGCCGCCGGGGTTGCCGGCCGGTCGGGGTCAACGCGCCAGAAGCAGGGGCTGCAACTGCTGGCCGTCCAGGGCCGCCACGGCCGCCGCGGGGCAGAGCCTGAAATCCGCGACGAGGGACGCCGGCTTGGTGTGCGGGGCGTCCTGGCCGAACGGCACGAAGTAGACGTTGCGCACGGTCAGGAGGCGGGCCAGGTTGACGGCATTCAGTCCCAGGGCGTCGTTGGTCGTGATCCCAAGGACCACCGGCCGGCCGTTGCGCAGCTGCGCCTTGGCGGCCATCAGCGGCGCCGAGTCGGTGAAGGCGTGCGCCAGCCTTGCCAGGGTGTTGCCCGTGCAGGGCGCGATCAGCAACACGTCCAGGGTGCGCTGTGGTCCGAAGGGTTCCACTTCTGGGATGGTCGCCAGCGGTTCCTGGCCCGCCGCCTCGGTAACGCGCTGCCACCACTGCTGTGGTGTGCCGTGGCGGGTCGTCGTCGTGCGCAGGGTGTCCGACAGGATGGGCACCACCACCGCCCCGGCCCCGCGCACCTGCGCGAGGATGGGGAGTACCTGCGAAACGGTGTGGTGCGAGCCGCACAGGGCCCAGCCGACGGTCCGACCCGCCAGGCGGCCACAGGCATCATCGGTCGCCCCGATATCCGCCATCCGTATCCCCTCCCGTCCGCCCGGCGAGGAGTTCCAAGAGCACATCGGCCACGATGCGTCCCGCGGTTTCCGGATACATCCGACCCGGAATTCCCGGCAACAGCGCGGCCTGCACGCCGAGCGACTCTGCGGCGGCAAAGTCCGTGCCG
>DAHWHT010000107.1 GCA_027335515.1 Clostridia bacterium | reverse complement strand
CTGGCGGCCGCGCTCGCGCGGACGCGCTCCCCCCAGGGCTGCGCGGCCATCGTTCAACTGGCGTCCGCCTTCGCCGCCTCTGCCCCCGTGGCCGTTGCCCTTGACGGGGTGCAGGATCCGGGTAACGTGGGCGCCATTGCCCGATGTCTGCTCGCCTTTGGTGGTGCCGGTTCCCTGCTGCTCACGGGACCGGGCACGGCCGATCCGTTGGGGGACAAGGCCCTGCGCGCCTCCGCCGGGGCAGTGTTCCACCTCTCGCACCGTGCGGTCGTGGATCTGGCGGCGGCCCTGGATCCCGATCGTGCCTGGTGGGCGATGCAACCGCGTGCGGGCACGCCCCTGTGCGGCGGTCTGCTGCGACCACCCGTCGGGTTGGTGATCGGATCCGAGGGGGCGGGGGTGTCGCCCGCCGTCGCCGCGCGGTGCCGCCGTCTCACGCTGGCGATGCCGGGTCCGGTGGAGTCGCTTAACGCCGCCGTTGCCGCCGGCATCGCGCTGCACGCGGTGGCCTGGTCCTCCCCTCCGTCATAGGGTGGTCTGTGGGTGCTGCGGTGCCCGCCGGGGGGAGGCTGGCGCGTGGCGTCGTCGGAAGAGGCCGCCGGGAGCGGGCCGGATCTGACGGTGGTGGTCCCGACGCGGGATCGTCTGCCGCTCTTGCAATATTGTCTGCGGAGTCTGGAGTATCAGCGTCCGGCCGACGGCTTTGACGTCGTGCTGGTGGATGACGGCTCCTGCGACGGTACCGAGGAGTGGCTTTCCGGGTACCGGCCGCCCTACCCGTTGCGGCGGATCCGCCTGTGCCAGGCCCGCGGGCGCGCCGCGGCGCGCAACGTGGGCCTCGCCGCAGCCGACGGCGCGGTGGTGCTCTTTATGGACGGGGATGTGTTGGCGCCGCCCCGGCTGGTCGCCACCCACCGGCGCCTGCACGCGGGGGGTGGGCCGACCTGCGTCACCGGCCACCCGTGGGTGTGGCGGTCGGTCTACACGTGGCGGTTTGCGGACTTTACCCCCGCGCAGCACGGAGTGGCCGGGGAGGGCCGGCCTGGGCCGTTGCTCGACCCGCGGTTGCTTGGCCGCTGGGAGGCGTTTGAGCGCTGGGCGGGGGGCCCGCTCGCCCAGGCGCATACGCCGTTGCGCGTGGCGCCGCCGCACGCGGCACCGTTTCTGTGGTGCGTGACCCGGGGCGTATCGATCCCGCGGCGACTCGCCGAACGGGTGGGTGGGTTCTGCGAGGCGTTCCGGGGATATGGGCTGGAGGACTGGGAGTTCGGCTATCGGCTCGCGCGTGCCGGGACGCGGTTTCTGGCGCATCCGGACGCCGCCGTCTGGCACCAGGAGCACCCGCCGCGCGAGCGGCATCCAAGTGATCTGCAGCGCAACTACAGGGTGTTTCTCGAGCACCACCCGGACTTCGAGGTGGGCTACATGGCCGTATGCCCCCCGTGGCTGGATCCGGACCGCTATGCCCGGGGCTGTCGGGTCTACGCGCGCCTGCGCGAGGTGGCACCCACCGTTGCGGGGGCCCTGCGGGACGCCGCGCTGGCGTGGGCCCGGGCATGGAGCGCCAGCGACGGCCGCGGCTCCGCGCCGGATGGCTGGACCGTCTGGTGCCGCCGCTGGGGCGCCGAGCGGACGGAGCGCCTGCTCCAGGAACAGTTGCGGGTACTCGGCGATCCCCAGGCCCGGGCGGGGGTGGTACTGCTGCAGCGGTTGACGGGCCTGAGCGCGCCGTGAGCCCGGACGGCGCCGCGGTGCGGCTGGTCCCGTCTGTTAGCCGCGTGCTATGCTTCAGCCGTGGGCCCCGCAGGGGGAATCGTTTTTCACCCGCCAGGGGATAGATGACACGGAGGGCGGTGGCGGCGCATGGCACGCGGAGGCGGCGCGGTCTCCGGTACAGGCCCGCAGGTGGACAACCGGACGACGGGCGCGGATACCGCGATGCTGGTGCAGGACCTCGCACCCGAAGCGGCAACCCATTTCCCCCTGCAGCCCGAGGCGATGGACGGGCCGCCGGCCTTTGGGGCGCCGGGGGTGGAGCCCCGCTGGGCTCCGGGCGCCAAGGAGGCGGTGGGGACCTGCCTCAAGCCGGAGAGCCCCGTGTGGTTCACCCTGGCCCAGGGTGTCGTCACGGAGGTGTACTACCCGCGGGTGGACCTGGCCAACACCCGCGACCTGCAGTTTCTCCTGGCCGGGCCGGAGGAGTTCTTTGAGGAGCGGCGCGACTGCGAGGCGAGGACCGAACTCGCCGATCCGCGCGCCCTGCTTTGGAAGGTGACCACCACCGAGCGCGGCGGTCGCTTCCGGGTCGAAAAGACCGTCCTCACCGATCCGGACCGCCCCTCGCTCGTCGTGCGGGCGGTGATCCGCGGCGGCAAAGGCGACGCCGCGCCGGCGGGGTTGCGGGCGTATGCCCTCTTGGCTCCACACGTCGCGGACCACGGCGGTGGCAACACCGTGCGGCGGATGCAGGTCGGTGGGCGGGAGGTGCTCGTGGCCCACCGGCACGACACCTTTGTGGCCATGGTGGGTTCGCGGCCGTTCGTGCGCGGCTCCTGTGGTTTCGTCGGCGCCTCCGACGGCTGGACGGACCTTTCGAACCACCATCGGCTGACCTGGGAGCACGCGGTGGCCGCCGACGGCAATGTGGCGGCCATCGCCGAACTCGACGGCGACCTCGCGCAGCCGTTTCTCCTGGTGTTGGGTTTCGGGCGCAGCGCGGCCGAAGCCGTCTCCAACGCCTGCGCCTCGGCCGACGCCGACTTCAAGCGGCTGGTGGAGGGGTATGTGCGGGGGTGGCACGACTACTGCGCCGGACTGCAGGACCTCTCGCGCCTGTCGGGCGACCACGGCCGGCTGTATTACCTGTCGGTGATGACGGTGCGCGCGCACGAGGATCGTGAGAACCCCGGCGCACACATCGCCTCGCTGGCGATCCCCTGGGGTGAGGCGCAGGGGGACACCAATCGCGCCGGCTACCATCTGGTGTGGCCGCGCGACCTCTACCACGCCGCGACGGCCCGCCTGGCGGCCGGCGATGCGGACGGGGCGTTGCGGGCGCTGCACTACCTTGAGCGGACCCAGCGCGAGGACGGTTCCTGGCCGCAGAACTTCTGGGTGTTTGGCGAGCCGTACTGGCGCGGGCTGCAGTTGGACGAGATCGCCTTCCCGGTACTGCTGGCCTGGCAGTTGAAACGTGCCGACGCCCTGGACTGGAACCCGTACCCTTCGCTGATCGCCCCGGCGGCCTACCGCATTGCGCGCGTCGGTCCCGTCACCCAACAGGAGCGGTGGGAGGAAAACAGCGGCTACTCCCCATCGACGCTGGCGGCCGCGATCGCGGCGCTGGTGGTGGCCGCGGAGTTCGCCGACGGCGACCGCGACCCGCAGGCGGCCCGCTACTTCCGGGAGGTGGCCGACTATTGGGCCAGGCACCTGGAGGACTGGACCTTCACGCATTGCGGCGGCGCCAACGGGGACACCGAGTATTACGAGCGGATCGCGGGCGCCCTGGCCGACAGCCCGGCCCATGTGGGGCGCGTCTTCTTGCCGGTGGCGAACCTGCCGCCCGGGGTGGGTAGTTTCGAGGAGTGCGCGGTGGTGGACGGCGGTTTCCTGGAGTTGGTGCGCTATGGGGTCCGCGCCGCCGACGACGTCCACGTGCGCCAGACGTTGCGGGTCTACGACGAGACCTGCCGGGTCGATACACCCGTTGGACCGTGTTGGCACCGGTATACCCACGACGGGTACGGGCAGCAGGCGGACGGCGGTCCCTACCAGGGCATCGGGGTCGGCCGCGCCTGGCCGCTGCTCACCGGGGAGCGCGCGCACTACGAGCTGGCGGCCGGACGCAGGCCGCTGGATTTGCGCAAGGCGATGGAGGCCTTCACCACCGGCGGCGGCATGATCCCCGAGCAGGTCTGGGATAGCGCGGACATGCCCGAACTTGGCCTGATCCGGGGTCGGCCGACGGGCTCCGCCGCACCGCTGGTCTGGGCCCATGCCGAATACATCAAGTTGCTGCGCAGCCTCGCCGACGGCACGGTTTTCGACTGCCCCCCGGCCGTGCGCAGCCGCTACGCCGCGGGCCAGGCGGATACGCCGCGGGTCGTGATCTGGAAGCACAACCACAAGATCCGCGCCGCCGCGGACGACGACGTGCTGCGGGTGGAGGTGTATGCGCCGGCGGCGCTGCACTGGACGCGCGACTCCTGGCGGAACGTGCAGCATGAGCCGATGCAGCCGTACGGCCACGGAGTCTGGGTGCACGACTTCCCGCCGGGCAGCTTCCGCCGCGGTCGGACCCTGGAGTTCACGTTCTACTGGAATGAACGGGGTGCGTGGGAAGGCACCAACTACGTGATCGCCGTCGGCTGATCCCGGGGGTGGATCCGAAGGGCTCCACCCCCGCCTGGCGAACCCCCTCGGCGGTGGGGGTGGGGCAGGTGGCGGTGGACGAACGGCCGCTGGGCGAAGGGGCGCAGGGGGCGCCGTCGGGCGCCGTGGATCCCGCGTGGGCACGCGGCCTGGTCGGGACGCTGCGGGGCGACCCGGAGCGCGGCGTGCTCATGAACGCCGTTCGCAAGCACGGCATCCAGGCGGTGGCCCTGGACCGGGATGTCGTCATCGCGCAGCAACACGCCTTTTCCCTTGAGCTGGACGCCGGGGCGGTGACCAACCAGCGGGCCAGCGGACGCTGCTGGTTGTTCGCCGGCCTGAATACGCTGCGGCTGCGGGCCAGGGAGCGCATGGGTCTGAAGGACTTCGAGTTCTCACAGGCCTTCTTGATGTTCTGGGACAAGTTCGAGCGCGCCAACCACTTCCTGGAGAACATCCTGGAGACGCTCGCGGAGCCGATCGATGGGCGGCTGGTCTCCTTTCTGCTGGCCGGACCGCTCGGGGACGGCGGGCAGTGGGACATGTTTGTCAGTCTGGTCGAGAAGTACGGTGTGGTGCCGAAGTATGCGATGCCCGAGAGCTTCCACAGCGGGTCTTCGGCCGGGATGAACCGCGTCCTGGTGGCCAAGCTGCGCGAGGATGCGGCCCGTCTGCGCGCCGCCCGCGGCGGTGGGCAGGGGCGCCTGGAGGCCGCCCGGCGCGAAAAGGACGACATGCTCATCGAGATCTACCGGATGCTGGCCCACTTCCTGGGGGAGCGGCCGGTCCGCTTCGATCTGGAGTATCGGGACAAGGACCACGCGTTCCACCGCGCGCCCGCGCTGACACCCCAGGATTTCTACCAACAGTATGTCGGGGCGGACCTCGCCGCGTACGTCAGCCTGATCCACGCGCCGACGGCCGACAAGCCGCTGGACCGCACCTACACCGTCCGTTTCCTGGGCAACGTGCGGGGTGGGCGGCAGGTCCTCTACCTGAACGCGGAGCTCGCGACGCTCAAGCAGGCGGCCCTGGCGCAACTGGAGGCGGGCGAGCCGGTGTGGTTTGGCTGCGACGTTGGCAAGATGTCCGACCGCGAATCGGGCGTCATGGATAGCGGGCTGTTTGACTACGGCGCGGCGCTCGGCGTGCCGTTCCACCTGGATAAGGCGCAGCGCCTTGATTACGGGGAGAGCCGCATGACCCATGCCATGGTCTTGACGGGGGCGCACGTGGTCGATGGTCGGCCGCAGCGCTGGAAGGTGCAGAACTCCTGGGGCAAGGATCCCGGGCGCGATGGCTACTACGTGATGACGGACCGCTGGTTCGATCAGTATCTGTATCAGGTGGTGGTCCGGCGGGAATACCTGTCGCCGGCCTTGCAGGCGGCACTGGCCGAGCCCCCGATCGTGCTCGACCCGTGGGATCCGATGGGCGCCCTGGCGCGCGGGTAGGTCGACGGAGGCGTGCGTCACGTGGCGGCGCCCGCCGAGCGTGCTCCTGCTGGGCCCTGCCGTGACGACGCGGAGCCACCCGTGTGACCAAAGGCGATGGCCGTTTCCAGGCCGCGCAGCCGGGTTTCAAAGTCCCCCTGGGCGGTGGAACGCCGGGCTGGGCCGACGGGCCGAAGCCAGCGAGGCGCACGGACGCAACGCCGCAGTCCGGCGCTTCACCGCTGGCTTGGGCTGTTCGCTGCGCGCGGTTCCCGGGTCCGGCGGCGTTCACGCGGCCGCGAAAACGGTCCGAACTGCTGCCGCCGCGCCCGCCCGATCGCTCAGGGGGCCGCGCAGATGCCCACGGTATAGGACGCCGCGGCGATGACGAAGGCCGCCGTCATGAGAAAGGAGCTCAAGTTGTAGTTGAAGATGAGAAAGCTGGCGCCGTTGAAGCCGGCTCCGAGGATGCCGCTCAGGCCGATCGCGGTGGCCCAGATCCAGCCTGGCCGGCCTGTGCGAACGGCCAGCATCAGGGCGACACTGCCGCCCACCAACAGCAGCAGCCCCATGGCCACGTGGAGTTGGAGCATGGTGGCGCCGCTGCCCAACGCCCAGACGATCACCTGGCCGACCCCGGCGAAGTAGTGCGCGGCGTGGGCTCCGGCGTGCTGCGCCGGGATGTGTACCCAGAGGTTGACCGACATTCCCAGCAGAAGCTGGAGCGCGAGCGCCGCCAGCAGCACGCACGAAAGCGTTCGCGGCGAAGATCGGGCGGCCACCTCGACCCCCTGCCCATGACGGACGTCGGAGGCTGCGGCACGTCGTGGGTCACGTTGGCCGCGGCGTTGCCGCCGATCGGCGTCCGGGGTGGCCATGCTCCGTCGCCCCTTTCATCCCAGCGCCTGTGTGGCGGATTTGGCGTGGACCGCAGGGTTCCTGCCCCGGACGCTCGGGTCAGGGGAGGGCGTGGCGCGCGCAGGGCGGCAGGCGCCGACCGTTTCCAGCGGTGGCACCGATGGGCGACGCATGGAAACCGAGGACCTGGTCGCCCCACCGGAGGTCCTCCGTGGCCGGGAACGATCGGGTCCCGGAGGGATCTTGAAGCCGTTGCCACAGACGGTGCACCGGACGCGCCGGCAAGATCGGAATGGGCGGGTTTGGTGCCGCCCAACCGCCACTATCCTGCTCCACACGGGGCAGGGTCCGTGGAGCTTGACGTTTGGCCTCAACGGAGGGTCACCTATGGGAGGCTGGGCTGCGGGCTCAGGGATTCCCCACCACCATGAGGAGGGCCTGCCATGACCCACACTGTGGACTTCGACATGGTTTCCACCTCTGGATTGGAGTCGTCGCCCGTGGCGGCCGCGCTGGCCGGACTGCGTGCCAACGAGGCCCGGTATTTCAGGAAGAAGTATGATCATGTCTTCACGGTGGAGCCCGCCAGCGACGCCGCGGAGACCATCGACTGGGTGCAGCGGATCCTTAAGGAAGAGCGCGACATCGTCATCTCCTCTCCTGCTTTGGAGGCCACATCCTTTCAGGTGGCGAACATCCGTATGGCCTACGTCTTTTACCAGAGCGGCCTGTCGGTCAACGTGATGTATACGATCGACGATCCGGCGAAGCGGGCCGTGGGGTTCAAGCTCTCGGACGGGATGGACGTCCCCGCAGAGCTTGTCGCGCGGTTTAAGTTCGCCAAGCAGAAATCGAAGCTGGCCGGAAGCATTCGGGGATCGTACTTCACATTCAAGAACGCATACTGAGCCGCGCCATTTGCGGGGCAGGCATGCGGCGGTGGGCGCCACCCTGGCCGATGAGAAACCGCCGCGGTAGGTCATGCGTAAGACATCCACGCAACGCTTCACAGGTATTCGGTGTGGTGACGCGGAAGCGGTGCGGGCCGCGCGGCGCCGCACGGGTAGCCCGAAGTTGTGCGCAGTGCAAGGGGGGGGCTGGTGATGGCGCCAGGGCGAACCCGGGTGTCGCTGGACACCTCCGCGGCCGAAGCCGCCGTGGCCTTGATCCGAGACAGCGGGAGCGGCCCGCCAGAGCCCGAGATGGAGGCTCGCTGGGCCGCGCTGGTAGGTTCCCCGGCGTACGCCGCCTGGACAGAGGCCGCCAGTTTTGCGCCTGACGATGTGCTGGCCACACTCCGCCGCTTTCCGCCGAACCCCGACGGCACGATCACCGAGGGCTTGCCGGCGGACGCACAGAGCCTGCTCACTGCGTTTCTGGAGGGGCACCGCCACGTGGACGACCTGTCTGCCCGGCTGGCGCAGGCGCGGGCGCTGCGCATCGCCGACGCCGCCGACCGCGCGTTGGCGTTGCTTCCGACAGGCACTCCGTTGCAGGCGACGGTGTTTGTGCTGCTTTCCGGGGACCGGCAGGGTTGGGCCAACAACCGGGCGGAGGTCATTCTCGACCTGCTGAGCATCCCGGCCACGTCTGCCGAACAACTGATGATGCCCTTCGTCGCCCATGAACTGCACCACATCGGG
>DAHWHT010000089.1 GCA_027335515.1 Clostridia bacterium | reverse complement strand
GCGTGCCGCCTGATCGAGGGTCAAGGGGGAGGCGGGGGCGTCGCTCACGCCTCCCCCGCCTCCGTGGTGGCCTTGCCGCGTAGCACGTCGTCGAGCAGGGCGTCCAGTTCGTGTTCGAAGCCGCCCGTTTCCAGGGAGCAGTGCATGCCGCATTCCTTGGGTGCGCCCTTTTCCCACCACCAGCGTCCGGCCCGCGGGTCTTCGCCCGGCTTGGTGGGGCGGGTGCAGCAGGCGCAGGAGATGCTGGTGTAGCCCTGGGTGTAGAGGTCGTGGGCCGGGACATCGTACTTGCGGATATACGCCCAGACGTCGTCGTGGATCCAATCCGCCAACGGATTGAGCTTGACGATGCCGTCGTGATCGTGGTCGATGTCGATCTTGCGGATGTTGCTGCGGGTCGGCCAGTGCTCGCGACGCAGGCCGGTGACCCAGGCATCCAGTTCCGCCAGTTTGCGCTTGAGCGGCTCGACCTTGCGCACCTCGCAGCACAGCAGCCGCTTGGCGACGCTCTGGTAGAAGAGGTTGCTGCCGTACCGCGTCGTCATGCGCGCCAGCTCGTCCGCGTCTGGGTGGACGAGCTCGATCTGCACCCCATAGCGCTCGCGGATGCGGTCGATCAGCAGGTGCGTCTCCTGAGGCATGCGCCCGGTGTCGACGGTGAAGACGCGTACCTGCGGATCGATCCGCCAGGCCATGTCCAGGAGCACGACGCTCTCGGCCTGCAAGGAACTGCAAATCGCGAGGCGGCCGCCAAAGCGCTCGATCGCCCAGGCCACGATCTCCTCGGCCGGCTGGTCGTCGAACTCGACCGCGAGTTCCCCTACTTCATAGTCATCGAGCAGCACCCGCCGCTCGGTCATCTCCGCCATGCCCGCCGCCTCCTGTCCGCCTCGCGCCTCAGGCCGTCGCAGCCGCGATGGCCTGGATCTCCGCATCGTCGGTGCGCTCGAAAAACGCGCGGTAGCTCTCGCCGTCCCGGTGGCTGGCCAGGTAGGCGCCGACCAGCCGTTCGATATGGCCCGTGACCAGATCGGTCGGCACCCTGCGGATCAGCGGCCGGCCGATCGCCGCCTCGGCCCCCTGCCCGCCGCGTACGAAGATGTCGTAGGCCTCGATCTTGCCGCCGTCCGCCCCCCGCAGGCTGGTGCCCTGCAGCCCGATGTCGCCGATGAAGTGCTGCGCGCAGGCGTGCGGGCAGCCGTCCAGGTTGAGCCGCAGGGAGGAGACCTCGTCTCCGAAGCGTTGCTCCAGATGGGAGACGATGGCGGCGAGTTTGGTCTTGGTCTCGCCGACGGCGTAGTTGCAAAGCGGGCTGCCGGTGCAGCCGATCGCCGAACCGCGCAGGCCGTTGACATCGAGGCGAAACCCGATTTCGGCCATGCGGGCGATCACCGGGTCCACGGCGTCCGCCAAGAGGTCGGTCAGAATGAGGTTCTGCTGACGCGTCACCCGGATGCCCGCGCCGCAGTCGGCGGCAAGATCGGCAATCGCCTCCAGTTGGGGTCCGCGGCAGACGCCAAGGAAGACCGGAAAGCCGATCGCGCGCCGCTGTGGATCCTTTTGGGCCATGACCCCGAGGTGGAAGTGGGCGCCCAAGGGCGGCAGCGGCGCGAGCCCGTCGGCCAGTTTGCGCCCGAGTCGGTCCTCCACCCGCTGGCGGTAGCCCTCCGGCCCGATGTCGTCCACCGCGAACTTGAGGCGGGCCTTGGCCCGGCTCATGCGGTACCTGAGGTCGCTCGACCAAACGTCGATCACGGCGCGCAACACCGTGATCACCTCGTCCGCTTCGGCCGGCACGAAGACCCCCAGATCGCGGCTGATGCGCGGCGCGGTTGAGAGGCCGCCACCGACGCGGACCGCGAAACCGTCCCGGCCCGTCGCGTCCCGGGTGCCCACCAGTGCGATGCAGTTGATCTCCGGCGCGTTGCACTGGTGCGGGCAGGCCGAGATCGTGATCTTGTGCTTGCGCGGCAGGTTGCTGTATTCGCGGTTGCCGTAGAAGAAGCGGGCCGCCGCCTGGATGAAGGGGCGGGCGTCGAACAACTCCTGCGCGTCCAGGCCAGCCAGCGGGCAGCCGGTGATGTTGCGCACGGTGTCGCCGCAGCCACCGGCCATGGACAGGCCCGCCTGCTCCAGGGCGTCGAAGACGGCCGGGAGATCCGCGAGGGTCAGCCAGTGCAACTGCACGTTTTGTCGGGTGGTCAGTTCGGCCTCGTCCCGCCCATACCGTTGACTGAGGCGGGCAATGGTCCGCAGTTGTTCCGCGGAGACCTCCCCGGCGGGTAGCTTGACGCGCAGCATGAAGGTTCCGACCTTCGGCTTGTCGTGGTACAGGCCGTACCATTGCAGGCGGACGATGTCCTCTTCCGGCACCGCCTCGTATCCGGCGCGGATCAGCCGGTCGAACTGCTGGCGGATCTCCAGCGGGTGCAGTTCCTGTTTCAGCCGTTCGATGGCGTTGCGCTTCAGCACGTCGGCCATGGTCGGCGCCGGCGCCGGGGGGCGCGCCGCTCCGGGGGACGTATCCATATTGGTTGCAAGCCTCCCTAAGGGCGTTGGCCTCCGGCGCGTTCGTCGCGGTTCACCGTGCCGGCTTCCGTGGTGGACACGGGTATGTAGCCGCGCAGTTCGAGGTGGGCGACGATGCGTGCCAGCGAGGCGGCGACGCTTTCGCTGCCGCTGTCCACGACGACGTCGGGGTGCGTCGGAGCTTCGTACGGGTCGCTGATGCCCGTAAAGTGCGGGATCTCGCCGCGCAGCGCCCGCGCATAGAGGCCCTTGACGTCGCGTCGCACCAGTTCCGGCATCGGGCAGTGCACATAGACCTCCACGAATTCGCCGATGCGCGCCCGCGCCTGGGCCCGCGCCTCCTGGTAGGGGGAGATGGCGGCCGACAAGACGGCGACACCATGGCGGGTGAGCAACTGGCAGACGTAGGCGATCCGCTGTACGTTGGTGTCGCGATCCTCGCGTGAAAAGCCGAGGCCGCGGCTGAGGTTGGTCCGGACTTCATCCCCATCCAGCACCTCGACCCGCCGACCCCTGGCCAGCAACTCGGCGGCCAGCGCCTTGCTGAGCGTGGACTTGCCCGCACCCGAAAGCCCGGTGAACCAGACCGTAAAGCCCTGCTCGAGCCGATCAGCTCGCGTGCCCCTGGCCATCCCGCATCCCCCAATACACTGTTTCCGATCGGGAATGGTGTATTACCCTGTCGCGGATGCTAGCGCGCCTGCCGGACGGTGTCAAGGTCCCGCCCGCTCCGCCTGTAGACCGCCGCTGCGGCGCCGTGCAGCGCTGAGGTCGGTCGAGCGGTCCGATGACGGGGGCAGGTCAGGCGGCGGGGTTCCACAAGGCGCGGATGTGGTCGGCGGAGTCGGGGGCATCCGTGCCAGCAGGGCTCCCAGTCTCCGAGACGGTGCAAAGCTCGGAGGCGGGCCACCCCTTGCGTTGCCGGTCCATCCGGGGCGCAGGTCCCCACCTTGGCCTCGTGCCAGTCTCCACCGACATGGACCATCCGGCCGTCGAGCGGTGGTTTCCCCCCCCCCCCCGTTGGTGCTTGACTTCCCGAAATAACGGTTCTATGGTTAACCATGTGAATAGAGAACTACGAAACCAATCATTGACGTTTGCGCTGCGTCCTGACTCAGGGGTGCCTGCGTACCTCCAGTTGGTGCAGCAGGTCAAACAGGCACTGCGCATGGGGGTGTTGCGAATCGGCGACCGACTGCCGACGGTCAAGGAAGTCGTCGCCGAGGTGGCGGTCAACCCAAACACCGTGATGAAGGCGTACGGGGAACTGGAGCACGACGGTTTGGTCCAGGGGCGCCAGGGCCTCGGAACCTTTGTCATCGGCCGACCTGCGGGCCCACCACCAAGCGCCCAGTTGAAACTGGCTCGCACGCTTGCGGAGTGGGTGATGACGGCCCGCAAGGAAGGGCTGGACGACGAAGCGATCGAGACGCTCCTGCGGACGACACTTTCACAGACACACGTGGGAGGAACGGCATGAGCGCGCCAGCACTCCGAGCCTCCGGACTTGGTAAGCGATACGGGCAAGCATGGGCGCTGCGCGGGTGCTCGGCGTCCGTACCGCAGGGCCGAACCAGCGCGCTGGTTGGAGCAAATGGGGCGGGCAAGACATCCCTTCTGAAAATCTGCGCCGGACTGTCGGCTCCCGACGAAGGCGAGGTTGCCGTGTTGGGGCGCGTGCCCGACCCAAATGACGCATGAACCTATCCCGGTTATGTGGACAGCCCAAGGTTGGAATGCTCAACCGGTGGGAGGAAGATCCACATGCCAAAGACGAAGCCGCCGTATCCGAGGGAGTTCCGCACTCGAGCCGTTGACTTAGTCCGCAAGACGGGTAAGACGGTCGAGGAGATCGCCAACGATCTGGGCGTCGCGGGTCAAACGCTGCGCAACTGGATCAGGCAGGCTGAGGCCGACGCAGGGAAAGGGCGACCCGGGGACCTGGCGACGCAGGAGAAGATCGAGATCCACGAGCTCAAGCGGGAGAACCGAATCTTGCGAGAAGAGCGGGACATTCTGAAAAAGGTCGCGGCCTTCTTCGCCAAGGAGAACACAACCCGGTGAAGTGCTGTGGGTTTGTCGACGCGGAGAAGGCCAACCACTCGATCGCTATGCTCTGCCGGGTCCTGCAGGTCGCCCGTGCCGGGTACTACGTTGCCTGGGATGGCGTGCCGGTCGCTGTTGCGGCGACTGGTCCAGGGCAAGCCCGGGGAGGCGTTCGTGACGCGCCGGAGGCCGGTTGACCGTCCGGTCCGTGGAAAAGCGGTTTGCCTCGCTGTGCGAGGCGGCCGGCATCGCGGCGGTGCCTCACGACCTGCGGCACACCTGCGCCACGAAGATGGCCAACCGGGGCGAAGACATCTTGGCGGTTCAGCGGTTGCTCGGGCATAGCAGTGTTCAGACCACCCAGCGCTACGGGCGCCTGGGCGACCGGGAGTACCGGAAGGCGCTGGAGGCCGGGTGGGGCTGACCGGCGGAGGCGTCCCCGACCCCCAAGCCGCTTCGAGGAATGATGGCAGCAGTGTCGAAGCGCCCGCAGCATCCGTCCCTGCAGGAGATGCCTCGGCATGCGAGTTCGCCATGTGTGCGGCACGCGCGGCAAGCGCCGAACGGTCTGGCCGTCGCTCCCGCTGTACTACGTCTCGGACTTCGACGTCATCGAGGGCCCGGACGGGAAGTCGCCACGCGAGACGGGGCATCGATGGCGGCGCCATACCTGCGGCCCACACTGCCGACCACTGAGAATGTCGGAGAACTTTTTGTTCGGTCGCGTCCGGCAAGGCAGCCGAGGAGGCACCGTCCATGTCTGGTGAAGCAATATTCGAACGCTGCTCCTCTTCCTACGAGCGCTCCGTACTGCAACGTCTTTTGTTCGACCGCGTGCATGCGGCGATCTTCGCAGCCGCTAGAGGGCGACGTCCGGCCAGTTCGTTGTCGGGTCCGCCGAGCATCTGCCAATGGAGCCAGAGTCGGTCGATCTGGCGGTGAGCACCATGTCCTTTCATCACTGAAAAGCAGAGGGTATCCGCGAGATCGCCAGGGTCCTCAAACCGGACGGGGTGCGGCGCGCCGATGTGTATTGGGATCTGGGCTACCGCCCGGTCACCGCACTCTCCCTGGAGCGTGCGGAGCGCGTCGACCCGTGACCACGCTTTGCCGGCGGCGGGGTGGCATCAGGCGTTTCCGCCATCCTGGCCTGGGGCCCAACTGGCGGCCGGGCGCCGTAGCGGCGGCGCGTTCCCCGCTGCCTACGAGGGCCCTGCTTTCTCTGGCGGGAAAAGTATCGCTGCCCGGATGATCGGGATGCCACCGAACGCGCGTAGCGCGAGCAAGTGACCATCCCCGCTGACGACCACATCCGCGTGGGCGGCGGTCGCGCATGCCAGCACCGCGTTGTCGCTCGGGTCCTTGCGCACGGCATCGACCGCCGGCAAGGCCTCGGCCAGATCCGCGACCCGTAAGACATCTTCAACCACGGCACGTTGGTCCTCGGGAGAAAAGCCGAGCTTCGGATAGGTCATAACACGCACCAACTCATGGACAAGCGGCATGGAAACGCAGAGCTGCAACGCCCCGGCCAAGCAGGCCCGATACACCCGCCGTTCCGCCCCGGCCCACCCCAGGGCAGAGATCAGGACGTTGGTGTCAAGGACGACGCGGCGCTTTCCCTCGCCCAGCGGATGGCCTCCTCCACATCGCGCGGCGTAACGCCCTGTTCCGCGAATCTCTCGCCGGTGCGCGCCGCGAGCGTCTCGAAACGTTCGGCCGGGGAGACGGCGGCCCGTTCGAGCCGGACGCCCTCCCCCTGGGGATACAGGAGCACGTACTCGCCGTCCCGCAGGTCCAAAGCGTCGCGCAAGGCCTTGGGGATGGTGAGTTGCCCTTTGCCGGTGATCTTGGCGACATACGACCTCGCCATGTAAGCGTCACCTTACTTTCGGTCGCATCGTACCGCGACTCGGTCGGGCGCGCAATCCGCCCCATGGCGCCTCGGCGCGGTCCGCTCCGGCCTCCCGGGCTGAGCACGGAGCAGGCTTGCCCGCCGCCGAAAGTCCGGCTGCCGGGCCGGGCGGGGCCCTTCCCGCTCCTGGCGCATCCTGCGGCCGCCAACCCCGACAGATCCTCCGTCAACTGTTGCCCTGCGCCCGAGCACACGTGCCGCGAGGCCGCCATCAGGCGGCTGGACGGGCTCCGGCCAGTGCACGCGCCATGGTCAGCCCACCCCTTTCGCGGCTTGGGAGGCATCACCAATGATCGCCGCATCCATCCTGTCTGACACCGACCGCGTTCCGCACGCTCGGCGTGTGGAGCGGGTCCCGTCACGGGCCAGCGGCGCCGCCGGTGGCTCAATCCCAAGACCACAGGCAAGCGCCGCTCCGAGATCGAGATGGCGAAGATTCTCACCCAACACAACGAGCGGCCTCCCGCCGCCCGGGCGGTGACCGTCGGCGATCTCGTCCTGAGCTACATCGAAAGCCTCCGCATGGCGGGCCGAGAGCCCCGCACCATCCAGTTGTATGAATTCCTCGCCCGCAAGCGCCTGCTACCGGCCATCGGCCACGTCCGGGCGGCGGATCTCCGGCCGGCCGACGTCGAGCACTTCTACGCCACGCAACTGACCGCCGGCCGCTTGGACGGCCGGGAAGGCCCGTGTCGCCCACCACGGTGCACCGGCTGGAGCACCTGCTGCACGCGGCCCTGCGCCGGGCCGTCCGGCATGGCCTGTGCCTGCGCAATGCGACCCATGCCGTGACCCCAACCCAGGCGACGGCCGGCGAGCAGCAGGTGCTCCAGCCGGCGGACGTCCGCGCCCTGCTCGACCAGGCACGGGGCCACCGCCTCTTCGGCCTCCTGTTCCTGGCGCTCTCGACCGGGATGCGCCAGGGGAACTGATGGGCTTGCGGTGGTCCGACGTGGACCTGGAGGCCGGGCTGCTGACGGTGCGGGTGCAGCGCCCATACGGCGCCGGCATCCAGGAACGCCCGATCGGCCGGTGGAGGCCACAACCGACGAAGTGGCGGTGCTCGTCGCGCGCAGGGCGGCGGAGGCCCAGGAGCGCCGACGAGCCGAGGGCGTCTGGGAAGACCACGGATTGGTCTTTCCCTCCGAAGTCGGCACGCCGCTCTACCCGCGCAACGTCGTCCGCTGGTACAAGCACCTGCTCCAAGCAGCCGGACTCCCGCCGGTTCGCTTCCACGACCTGCGGCACGGCCGCAACCCTGCTGCTGCGGGCGGACGGTCACGTCCTCACCGCACAGCGCCGCCTGCGCCACCGGGACCCAGGGACCACGACGGGTCTACGGGCACGTCCTGCCATGCGACCAGCGGGCGGCGGCCGAGCGCGTAGTGCGTAGACGTGCTGCTACCACCGCGCACCGAGGGCCGGGGGTCGAGTCGCGACGGGAAAGGGTAGCAAAAACACCGAACGGCCCCTCCCGCTGGAGGAGCCGCTTTCGCAAGCCCTTGCGCCTCTTGGCTTTAACTGGTGGGCCCGGTGGGACTCGAACCCACGACCCGCTGATTAAGAGTCGCAGCCGGCGCCTTCCAGCAGCCGTGACCGTCCCCGAAATGCCTGTCTGACGGGGCTTCGGCGATCGGCACAAACTCATGTTCCCCATCCATCGCGCCCCGTAACGCAAAGTCTACGGGGAGTTCCATGGGCAGCCGCAGGGAGCCGAGCGCCCCGCGGCTCCTCCCCGCCGGCCACGCGGCGTGCCCGCCGGAGACTCGTGGCGCCAGCCATCGAGCGGGCGGGCCACGGTAGCGTTACGCCAATGTCGACCGCCCGCGCTCGCCCGGCGGCCCTGCGCGCGCGGTCCCCGTGCGGTACACTACCGCTCGGGAGGTGCTGGCCGTGGCCATCACCAGAGAGCAACTGCACCGTGCACTCGACAGCCTGCCGGAAGCCTCGCTGCCGGACTTGGCTGAATACATTGACTGGCTTCGACAACGTGAGGAACCACTGTCGCCGGACGAACTCGCCGAGGTGCAAGCTGCCGACGAGCGGGTACGGCGTGGAGAATTC
>DAHWHT010000074.1 GCA_027335515.1 Clostridia bacterium | reverse complement strand
GGAGGAGATCCTCGGCCGCCGCTTCGCGCGGGCGGCCCGCGAGCGGCTCGAACTGGCGGAGGGCAACCCCGACGGCGAGGTACCCCCGGTCGCATCCGGTTTTGCCCGCCTGCCGGACCTGGTGCTGATTGACGGCGGCCGCGGCCAGCTCTCCCACGCGCGCGCGGCGATGCGGGCCGTGGGGATGGAACGCATTCCGACCTTCGCACTGGCCAAGGAGAACGAATGGATCTTCGCGGAGGACCGGGCCGAGCCCATCGTGCTGGCCCGCACCTCGCCGGCGCTGCGGATGCTGCAGCGCGCCCGGGACGAGGCACACCGCTTCGGACTCGGGTTCCACCGCCAGCTGCGCGGCCGCGCGGCGGTGGCATCGGTGCTGGAGGATGCCCCAGGGATCGGACCGCGCCGCCGCAAGGCGCTGCTGCAGGCCTTCGGTTCCCTCGCCGCCATCCGCGATGCCGCGCCGGAGGCGCTGGCCGCCGTCCGGGGGATGAGCCGCGCCGCCGCGGAGGATCTGCTGCAGTATCTGCGCCAGGGTGCCGACGACCGCCCCCCCGCCCACCCGTGAACGACCACTTGCGCGCAACAATGTTGATGTCCGCATTGACGATACGTATCTGACGGCATACGATGGCGCGTGGGTGGTGGAAGGATGGAACTGACCCCCGTTGGCCGTTGTCCGGCGTGCGGCGGTGCGCTGGCGGTGCGGCGTCTGCAGTGTCCGCAGTGCGATACCGCGGTGGAAGGCCGCTTCGCGCCATCGCCCTACGATGCCCTGGCCCCGGAGCAGGCCGGCTTCCTGGAGGTGTTTCTGCGCAGTCGGGGCAACCTGCGGGAGGTCGAGCGCACGCTCAGCCTCTCCTATCCGGCGGTGCGCGCCCGGCTGGACGCCCTCTTGGAGACCCTGGGTCTCGGCGCGCAGGGGGATGGCCCGCCGGTACCGGATGCGGGGGAGCGGCGCGCCGTGCTTGCGGCGCTGGAGCGCGGGGAAATCGGCGCGGTCGAGGCGGCGGCCCGGTTGCGCGGCGAGATCCCCAATCCCGATGCCGCGGACGGTTCCTGATCCGCTGCCGGGGCCGGTCGGGTGGCGACCACGGACGACCGGGGCGGCCCGGACCGTATGGGGGGATGGGTGGACCATGGCGGATCGCGGCGATCCGACGGAAGCGGGTCCGGCGGCAGAGCGGTTGGTGGTGCTGCGGTTGCTGGAGGCGGGGCGGATCACCGCGGCCGAGGCTGCGGAACTGCTGCGCGCCCTGGGCGAAGGGGAGCCGCCGGTGGGTCAAAGCGGCCGCCGGTCCGCCGACTGGGTCGAGCAGGCCGCGCAGCGGGCGCAGCGTGCCGCCCAACAGGGACGGCGTTCGGCCGAGTTCTGGGCCCGCCGCGCCGATGCCCTGGCGGGCCGGGCGGCCGGTCAGGCGGCACGGACGGCGGAGCAGATCGGGGAGAACGTGGGGCGGATCTTCACCAACCTGCCCGATTGGCTGGAGGGAGCGGCGCGGGTCGGCTGGGGCAACCTCGGCGCCGGCCACCATTTTGAGGACGTCGTCGAGGGCGAACTGGAAGGGGACGACGGACCGGCGGGGCTGGATCTGGAGGCGTGGAACGGGCGGGTCACGCTGCGCGCCTGGGATGGCACGCGGGTGCGCCTGGTGCTGCGCAAGACCGTGCACGCCCCGAGCGAGGAGCAGGCCCGCCGCCTCGCGGCCGCCATCTCCGCCGAGGTGCTGGACCGCCAGGTCGTGGTGCGGCCGGCCTCGGATATCGGCGTCTGGCCCGGGGGGCTGTCCATCGAGGCCGACCTGCCGCGGTCGGCGGTGTGGGGAGGCGTGGTCCGCAGCGGCAACGGTCGCGTCGAGGCCCTGGGGCTCCACCTGCGCGGCCTGCGTCTGGAGACGAGCAACGGGCGTGTGAGCGCGACCGGCGGCACACTGGAGGACCTCACCGCGGTGACGAGCAACGGCCGTATCGAGGTCGATGGGCTCTGCGGGCGCGCCGTGCTGCGTACGAGCAACGGCGCGATCACCGTCGCCCTGGCGGACGGGGTGCAGGTCGATGTCAACGCCTCCACCAGCAACGGCGGCATCGACCTGACCCTGGCGGGCGCCGCGGCCATGGACGTGGAGGCGAACACCAGCAACGGGCGCATCGACGCCGCCGGGCTGGGGCCGGAGGCACCCCAGCCGTCCGCGCCCCGCTACGCCGGTCGGGCCAGCCTGCGGTGGCGTTCTCCGGATTGGGAACAGGCATCCGCCCGCTGCCGACTGGCCCTGCAGACGAGCAACGGAGGGATTCGCTTTCAGGCGGCGGACGCCCGTTAGCCCTGTCCGCCGCCGTCCCCGGATGGCGGCGGGCTGTCGGCCTGCCCCGGATCGCCGTCGCGGTCGTCGTGGTTGGCCGGGTCGGCGGGTCCGCCGGCCGTGGTGCGCTGTGCGCTGCCGCTGGCTGCCGCCCACCACCAAACCAGTCCGACGATGGCCGCAATGCCCAGCACCCACCACCAGATGTTTCCGGTCGTCGCCGCCACGGTGGTGGAAAGGTTCAGAGCGCCGCCGGTTGCCGCTATCCAGCCGCCCAAGAGGTGCACCTCTGTGGTTCCCCCTTTGTGGCCCGCACCGTACGCTGACGGTTCCGGCCTGCAGGCAGAATGCCCGCCCAACGCCCTCCTGATGTACGGGGCGGAGGCGGTGGTCGCTGTGCCGTCCGGTGGGATAGATTGACACCGGACGGCGGCCGGCGTTGGCGGGGGAACGGCCGGGAGCCGCAAGACCGCGGGGGAGGCGATGCGAGTGATCGTGCGCTGGCTCGTGAATGCGCTGGCCCTGTATCTGACGGCGCTGGCGCTGCCCGGGGTCTCGCTGCGCGGCATCGGCGCCACGCTGATCGCCGCGGCCGTCCTTGGAATCGCCAACGCGGTGATCCGTCCGTTGCTCTTGCTCCTCACCCTGCCGCTCAACATCCTGACCCTCGGCCTGTTCACCTTCGTCGTCAACGCCGTCATGCTGCTTTTGGTCAGCGCCGTCGTGCCCGGCTTTGTGGTGCGTGGTTTCGGGTCGGCGCTGGTGGGCGCGGTGGTCCTGAGCCTGATCAGCTTCGTCTTGACCCGTCTGATCCCCTGAGGGTCGGCGAGGGGCCGCATGGCCGCCGCCCGGTGCGCGGGGTACGATTGGGGTGGTGGCGCGCGTGCCCGGCGGGGGCCGCGCAAGGGGGGGCGGGTCGGTGGCGATCCGGTTGGTGGCCCTGGATCTGGACGGGACGGTTCTCGGTCCGGGGACGGAGATTGCGACCGAACTGCCCGGCGTGCTGCGGCAGGTGGCGGCGGCCGGGGTGCAGGTCACCCTGGCCACCGGGCGCATGTTGCGTTCGGCCGCCGGGGTGCAAAGGCGGCTGGGGATCGAAGGGCCGCTCTTGGCGTATAACGGTGGCGCGGTGCGCCTGACCGACGGGGGTGGGTGGAGCCAGGGGGTCCCCCTGGCGGCGGCCCACGCCATCGGACGGCTGTGCCAGGAGCGTGGCTACTTTCTCCAGTGCTACCTGGGCGACGAACTCTTCGTTTCGGCCGCCGATCCGCGCGCCGACGCCTACGCCGCCCTGGCCGGGGTCGCCTACACCGTGGACCCCCAGGCTGCGCTTTTTCCCGAGCGGCAACCGACCAAGCTGCTGGTGATCGAACCGGCCGAACGCCAACCGGAGGTGCGGGCGGCGGTTGCCGGGGTGGCGGCCGGGGCGGTGGCCCTTTCCCACTCCTACCCCCACTACCTTGAGATTGTGGGGGCCGGGGTGGACAAGGGGGTTGCGCTGGCGCGCCTGGCCGCGGCGCTGGGCCTGGACGCAGCGGCGGTGATGGCGGTGGGCGACGCGGAAAACGACCTGCCCATGGTTACCTATGCGGGGGTGGGCGTCGCCGTCGCCAATGCCAGCCCGGCACTGCGCGCGGCGGCCGACTACGTCTGTGCGGCTCCGTGCGGCCGTGGGGTCGCCGAGGCCATGCGTCGCTTCGCGCTGTAGGCCGCGGGGCAAGCGGCGGCCCGCCCGGGGCGACCGCCGGCACGAGCGGGGGTGGGGCGTGGTGGCGGTACCGATCGCGGGTCCGGACGGCGCACCGGAGTCCTGGCCGGACGACCTGGCGGCGGCGGCCGTCCTGGGGGTGGGTGAGGAGGCCGGAGACGAGGCGCAGACCGATGCGCTGGTGGCGGAGGGCATCGACGCCGTCGTCTGCTTCGCCTCGGCGCTGCGCGATCCGGCGGCTGCCGCCAACCGCAGTGCGGCCCTGCAGCGCGCGGCCCTGCGCAGTCCGGCGGCGCAACCGCTGCTTTTGGGCGCCGACCAGGAAGGCGGCCGCGTGGCGCGCCTGCCGCCTGGACCGGCGTCCCTGCCCGGGGCGATGGCGCTCGGGGCCGCTGGCGACGTCGAACTGGCGCGGGCGGTCGGCCGGGCCACCGCCGGCCAGCTGCTGGCCCTGGGGCTGTGTTGGGACCTGGCACCGGTCTGCGACCTCTGGTCCCGCGACAACCCCGCCCTGGGCAGCCGCTGCTTCGCGGCGGATCCGCAGGGCTGCGGCGCCATGGCGGCGGCCTTCGCCACCGGGCTGCAGGACGGTGGTGTGCTCGCCTGTGGCAAGCATTTCCCGGGCCACGGGGACACGGAAGTGGACAGCCACCACGGGCTGCCGGTGCTGCGGGCCGCACGCGCCGTGTTCGAGGCCCGCGAATGGGTGCCTTTCCACCACGTGGTGCGGGCGGGTGCCGCGTCCTTGATGATGGGCCACCTGCGGGTGCCCGCCCTGGGGCCGCTGCCGGCCAGCCTGGAACCGGAGGCGTACGCGGTGGTCCGCGATGTCCTGGGGTTTGACGGGCTGGTGGTGACGGACGCCCTGGGTATGGCCGGTGCCCTCCAGGCCGTCGGCGGCGACATCGGCGCCGCGGCGGTGCAGGCCCTTGCCGCAGGCGCCGACCTCGTGTTGGTGGCGCATGGCCCGACGCAGCAACGCCAGGCGCTGGCGGCCATCCGAGCCGCCCTGGCCGCCGGGCGTCTGCCCCGGGTGCGGGTGGACGCGGCCTGCCGCCGTCTGATCGCGGCCAAGGCGCGGTGGCGGGTCGGTCGGGGCGCCGCGCCCGACGGGGCCGCCGCGCCGCATTTGCTGCGGCGGCCGTCGGACGTGTCCCTGGCGCGGCGGGTGGCCCGTGCCAGCATCACGCAACTGCGGGCCGGACCCGGACCTTCCGGTGACCCCGCGCACTGGACCTTTGGGACCCGCTGTCCCGTGGCCCTGCGGGAGGCGGTCCGTGCCCGCTGGCCGCAGGCGCGCCCTGCCCAGGACGGCGACCTGGCCGGGGTGTGCCTGGACGGCGTCTGCCATCTCCTGGTGGGTCCGCCCCTGCCCGCACCCTTGCCGTCCGGGCGCATCCTTCTGGCCTACGACGAGACCCCCGCTTCCCTGGAGGCCTTGGTCGCGGCCGCGGTCGGGGGGTTCGTCCCCGCCGGCCGTCTGCCCCGGCCCTGAGTGCCGGTACGCCGCACCACCGCCTCCCCGGTACATCGGATCGCTGCGCGGCCGGTCCGTATGGGACCCGCCCGGAACCCGACCGCGGCCGGTCGGCGTCCACCGTTGCCCGCCTTGCCTGGCGAACCGCAGCCTGCGCCGTTCGCGCCGAGCCATCCGCCCTGCGCCGGTCGCCCTGGGCCAACCCCACCGCTACCGGGCAGGGGCCCACCCGGGCCGGGAGGGCGCCGCCTGGGAGGCACCGCCTTGCGCTGTCCGCGATGGCGGTGTAATATGCAATACGTGCACAGACTGTAGTGCATGCTGCGCGGGTGAAAA
>DAHWHT010000067.1 GCA_027335515.1 Clostridia bacterium | reverse complement strand
GCATCTCTGTCAGTTGCTTCCGGACGGAGACCTGCTGGCTGATCGCTATGGCGACGAGGGAGGACTCAAACGCCTGGCTCCGGACGCATCTTGCGTCTGGGCGTGGCGTGGGCCCTACCACCACGACTTCCACACGCTCCCCGACGGTCGGATGGTGCTGCTCACCCATCGGCAGGAGCCGCCGATGGAGGGTTTCTTCGCACCGGAAGAGGCACCGGCTGCCATCAGGAACGACGTCGTGCTAGAGATCGATTCGGCCGGGCAGGTGTTGTGGACATTCTCCTTTCGCGAACATGCGCAGGAACTGCTGGAGCGCAGTGGGCTGCCGCGGCCCGTGCGCTACGGGATGCGCCGTGCTGACGGCACGGTGGAGATCCTGCGCCAGAGCGACTGGACCCATAGCAATACGATCGAGGTGTTGCCCGATACGCCGCTAGGGCGGCGCGACCCCCGCTTCCGTGCCGGCAATATACTGTTCAGTTGTCGTTCCCTGGATGTGATCGGGGTCATCGACCGTGGCCGGCAGGAGATCGTCTGGGCCTGGGGCCCAGGGGTGTTGGACGGGCAGCACCAACCTACCATGCTGGCCGACGGGCACATCCTCGTGTTCGACAACGGTACATATCGTGGGTATTCCGTGGTCCGCGAGATCGACCCGCCGACGGGCGCTACGGTATGGGAGTATCGCAATCCCGAAGGCTTCTTCTCACCGTACCGTTCCGGCGTGCAGCGGCTGCCGGACGGCAATACCCTCATCTGTGAATCGGACGCCGGGCGGATCTTCGAGGTGACACCGGTGGGGGAGGTGGTGTGGGACTACTACTCCCCGTTCTGGGGTACCAACTCCGGCAACGAGGGGCGCCATGTCTACCGGGCGACGCGTTACACGGAAGACGAGGTCGCGGCGCTGCTTTCTCGCAAACCCCCGTGCGGTGGTGCGGTCGGCGTGGGCAGAGACGGCCGACGTGGGCCGCAGGCCTTCGTGGACGCCCTGCATTACTACCAGCGAGGCTTCCTGGCACGTTCGTGGCAGTAGGCGGGGAACGGGCCGGCCTCGGCGCTAACCGGCGCTCCACCGACCGGGGAGCGGCCGCCGTCGTGGGGATGCTTGCGTTGGGGGGCGGGGGTCGGCATTATTCCGGTGGCGGTACGTGGCAGTCAGCGGCAGTAAAGGGAGCATGTGTCACGGAGGCGGTTGCCGTGTCCCTTCCGCTCACGTCGCGAACCCCGGGCATCCTGTTCCGGGGGAGGAGGCACGGTCCGGGTCCCCGGGTGGGGATTCCGCCGCCTTCGTCGATGGTGCGCGCGGGGTCTGTAACCCGCAGTGCCCTGCTGCGCGCGGCGTCGGCCGCATCCCTTGGTCTAGCGACCTCGTGGGCCGTCACGGGATGCATGGGCGGCGTAGTGAGGGGCCGCGGCTTGGCCCGTCCGCAAACCGCCTCCACCGCCATCGCGTTGGTCTTCCAGACCAATATTCCGCTCAACTTCTGGAATCCCACCACCCAGCACATCTTCCAACAGTTCATCGATGCGCATTTCAACGCGCAACACCGGGGCCTGCGCGCCGTGATCTTCCCTGGTGGTTGGGGGGACACCCAACCCCAGATCGTGGCCACGCTCGCGGGGAAGGGTTACGCGGACATCTTCATGCAGTGCTGCGCCTCGCTGCCGACGATGGAGCAGGCGGGCATCGTGGCGCCTCTGGACGCCCTGCTGCAGCAGGACAACATCCCTCGCACGTTGTGGGTGAGAGAACACCTGCGGGCAGCGACTTACGCCGGGCATCTCTACGGGCTTCCTGCGTACGACGCGACCCACTGCATCTTCTACCGTCAGGACATGCTCGACCAGTTGGGGTTGAGCTATCCGGACCCGAGTTGGACGGCAGCTGAGGCCGCTCGTCTTTGGACCGCCGCTTCTGGAACGAATCGCGACGGGTCACATCGGGCGGGGATGTCCTTCTACTGGGGTTCCGGCTGGATGCCCTTCTGGCTGCGCGGCTGGGGAGCCAGCTACGCCAGTCCGGACCAGACGCGGGCGACCATGGACACGGCGCAAGGCCGTGCGGCTGTCGGCTACTTCGTGGGATTGGTCCACTCGGGTGTTGCGATCCCGGGCCAGCAGAACCCACAACTCCTCCCATCGGCCAAGGCGGTGTTCGCCGAGTATCACAGTGCCCATATCCTCGACGTCGGCGTCCAGATCTTGGGCAACAACTTCAAGTGGAACATCCTGCCGATGCCCCGCTGGCCGGCTCGTCGAGCCACAGGGGGTGGCAACTCCTCGTACATGTTGAACCGCGATGCCAGGCACCGCGTGGCCGCGTGGACGTTGCTCAAGTGGCTAACTGGGGCCGGGGGGGATATGAGTTGGCCGAAGTTCCAGATCCAGATCAGCCTGGTCACGCCAGCGCTACTGAACCTCTGGGACTACTGGCAGACGGCGGTCGTCCGAACGGCCCCCGTGCTGAAGGGTAAGGACATCCACTGGTTCGCCGCCCCGGCGTTGCAGGACTACGAGTACTCGCAGGTCTTCTATCGCTACCAGCCCTTGGCGGCCGACGACGACGTTAACACGTGGCTGAACGCGATTACCAGCGGTCACGTCGATGTCACACTCGGCCTCAAGCAGATGCAGGGCCAGGTCAATGCCCTGGAACGGGTGTCGCAGCGGCATCCGTCGCCCGATGGCACCACGTTGATCGCAGTCCGTCGCCGCTGGGCGCGGCGGCTTGCCCGGATGTTTGCGCCCAGCGGCGGGTAGGTTGGATTTTTGTGCGAAAGCGTCGCACATGGATCACGAACATTTGTTGATGGGCGCACCTTGACATAATGTCATAGCCATGGGTGGTGCCGCCGATCCGCGACACGGCTCCGAGGCAGCCAGGGGAGGTGGGTTCGCACGTGGGTGAGGCACGGAGTGTTCCGGGGTGGACATGCGGTCGGCGCGCGTGGCTGCGGGGCTTGGGCGTCGCAGCCGTGGCCGCGGGGCCGCTGGTCGGCTGTGCATCGCGTGCCGCTCTGCCCACCCGCGCCTCGACCAAGACGGTGCTCGTCTTTCAGGCGCTGGTCGGCTCGAACTGGTTTGTGGGCGAGCCGACCGCCCGCCAGTTGGTCTGGGACGCCACCGCCCCGTTCCGCAGCGCGCATCCCGGCATCGATCTCCGCTTCTACGGCACGACGGTCAACCCCATAGCCGAGATGATCGCGGGCACGGGGCCGGATGTGGTGCAACTCCAGGGTGGTGGCGGCTCCCTCGGCGCCTGGTTGGCGGGTGAACTGCTGTTGGATTTGACCCCGTTCGTCCATGGCTCCAACGTGGACCTGACCGCCTTTGCCACCAGGCAACTGGCGGCCGTGCGCCGCAGCCACGGGCTGTACGGCCTGCCTCAGTACACGGGCACGGCGGCGATGGTGGTCAACCTTTCCCTGCTGGACAGTCTGGGCGTGCCCTACCCGTCCCCGACCTGGACTTACCGGGAGTGGGAGGACTTTGCTCGGCGCACGGCCGGGATGACTTCGGCCGGTCAGCGGCGGTACGGAGGCACGTTGTGGCTCGGCCCTCTGCCGATGGGCTTCTACCTGCAGGGATGGGGTGGGGCGTTGATCGACCCGGCGGATCCCGCCCGCTGCCTGCTGGGCGCCACGCCGAGCATCGCCTGCGGGGAGTTTCTCTACGGGCTACTGTTCAATCGGGCTGTCAACTCTGGATGGGTCCAGCCGGCCCTGTTCAACGGCGGGCTGCAGGCCTCCGGCATCGTCTGGCAGGGCCAGACCCTGCAGAACGCCTCGGTGCTGCAGGCGGGCCGGTGGGACTTCTACCCGATGCCAACCTGGCCACAGGGGCAGTACACTTTCACTAACGAGAACTTCTACGGGATCAACGCCGCCACGCGGCAGAGTGCCGCCGCTTGGGAGTTCCTGCGCTGGATCTGCGTGGAACCCGAGTACCAGCGGTCCTTCATGCACCTCTTTCTGTATCCGCCCGCCCTCAAGTCGCTTTATGCCCAGTGGGCCGCGGAGGTGCGGGCCGTGGCTCCGCCGCTGCACGGCAAGCACATCGAGGTATTCGGTGTGCCGCTTCAGGACAACCGTGTGGTCCCGGTCAACGGCGGGGCGTTCACCTACGAAGACGAACAAGCGCTCGGAATCCTGGGATCGTATGCGCAGCAGATTCTCGCGCGCCAGGTGTCGGTGCCTCGTGGCTTCAGCCAGGCGGCCCGGGGGGTGAACAACCTGGAGGCGGTTGCCGCCGCCCACCCGGCTACCCCGCCTTCCCTGGCGATGCAGCAGAAGGCGTACCGGAAGTCCCGAACCCGGCTGCAGCAGATGTTCGCCTCAGGGTTGAAGGGCTCATCCGGAGGTACGCGATCAAAGTCTGCCGATGTTCACTCAGGGTGACGGTTGCGGTCCGAGAGGTCGAGAGCCGGGTGGACGCTCTTGCGGTCTCGGGGGGGGACAGCTATCACACGCCAAGGCCGCCACCAGATCCTTTCCGAGCCGAGGGCCGGCGATCGCCGCCGTCCCGGGATACCGGTAAAGGCGATGGGCCACATGGGTTGCGGATGTTCATTGTGAGCCTACCGGTGGCGTGAGGGGTGCGGCAACCGACCACGACTGGGTAACCATGGTTGGGGTGGGCAACGCGCGGGCGGCTACACCGGGAAGAGGGGGCGGCGGCGTGGAGGGAAGCCCGGACATCCTGCTGATCATGTGTGACCAGTTGAACGCTCAGTTTCTCGGCTGCTACGGGGCTCCCTGGTCGACGCCCCACATCGATCGCCTCGCCACCCAAGGCATGCGGTTCACTCAGACGACCTGTCCCTGGCCGGTGTGCTCGCCCTCGCGGGCCTCGTTGATCACGGGCCTGTATCCACACGGGCACGGCATCTGCCACAACGTGATGCGGCGGGACTACCCCTCGGTGCGCAGTGCGCCTGACCAGGAGGGGATCCGGGCCGGAGACCAAACCACCGAGCACGTGCTGGCGACCTCTGGGTATGAGACGTGGCATGCCGGCAAGTGGCACCTGACCGACGAGGACCTCTGGTATTACCCGCAGATGTTCCGGGAGCACATTGAGTACGGTAGGCAGATGTCTACCTACTTTGCGCGCATCCGGGAACGACCGCGCGCGGATTGGCTGGACTGGTATGGGTGGGCGTTGCCCGTAGAGGTCGCTCCAGCTGTGCGGGCAGCCCGCGAGCGGGAGGCGGTGGGAAGGCTCGGCCAGCATGGGGAGTTTCTGGCCAAGACGGGACGCTTACTGATGGCGCCGGAGGACACTTACGACGTGCAGGTGGCCGAGCGCACCGCCGGGAAGCTGCGCGAGCCCAGCACAGCTCCACGAATGCTGACTTGTTCGCTGAATTTTCCCCATGACCCTTATGTGGTGCCGTCGCCCTACTATGAGGCCCTGCGCCCGACAGACATCCCATTACCCGAGACCTGGTCCGTGCGGGAACCCCGCTTTGAGGCGGATGCGGCGCGGCGGGCCGTTGATCTGCTGGGCGAAGACGGGACGCGTGAGTTTCTGCGCGTGTACGCAGCCAAGGTGCGGCTCGTCGATGATCTGGTGGGCCGCGTGCTGGACGCCTTGGAGGCATCCGGTCGGAGCGATCGGACCGTTGTCGTGTTCACATCGGACCACGGTGACATGGCGGGCGGGCACGGGATGATCACCAAGAGCACGAGCTCGTTCTACGAAGAGGTGGTGAGAGTGCCACTTTTGGTGCGCTGGCCTGGAAAGGTGCGCGTCGGCCAATGCGATGCAGCGACCAACTTGGTGGACCTGATGCCGACGCTGCTTGATCTCGCGGGACGCCCCGTGCCGACCGGTCTGCACGGGCGGAGCCTGCTGCCGCACCTTTGCGGGGGCGGTCATGTGGACGCCCCACCCTACTCCTTCTGTGAGCGGCTGCCGTCCACAGCACGACGTCGGCGCGGCGCCCCGGACGGCGGCAGCTTTATGGTGCGCGGAAACGGCTGGAAGTACGTTCGGCAGCGCGATGGCGCAGAGTTGCTCTACCACCTTGCCGAGGACCCAGGGGAGACCATCAATGTTGTTGGGGAGCGGGGTACTCAGGCGACAAAGGCCGAGATGCAGGCTGCGCTGATGGAGTGGCTGAGCCTGACCGGCGCGGAACCGGGGCATTCAGCTGTGTGACGCGGCCGTGGGTGAGTGGGGCGCATGCAGACTGCTACAGGCGTGGTCGAAGGGGGTGGACGAAGCGAATATGCGAGTGGTGTGAGGACGGGGTGAGGCCATGCGGATCGTGGACGTGCGTGCGACGACGGTCACGGTGCCTTTGGAGGCGCCGTTGCGGCACGGCAACGGGGTGCATTGGGGGCGGTTTGTGCGGACGATCGTTGAACTGGAGACGGACAATGGATTGGTCGGTTGGGGGGAGCTCGGCGGAGGGGGCGAGGGCGCCGAACGGTCCGTGACGGGACTCAAGCCCTATCTGTATGGGCATGACCCCTTTCAGTTGGAGGCGCTGCGCTTCAAGATCTGCAACCCGACGGCATCCCTTTATAACAATCGGATGCAGGTGCACGCCGCGATCGAGTTCGCCTGTTTGGACCTGATCGGCAAGCACCTTGGGGCCTCGGTCTCGGATCTGTTGGGCGGACGGGTGCGGGACGCCGTACCGTTTGCCAGCTACCTGTTCTTTCGCTATCCCGCGGCGGACGGTACCGGCGAGGTGCGGACCATCCCGCAACTGGTGGCCCACGCCCGCGAGCTGCGGGAGCGCCATGGCTTTCGCACCCACAAGCTCAAGGGCGGGGTCTTCCCGTCTGAGTATGAACTCGGCTGCTACCGCGCGCTTGCGGCCGCCTTTCCCCAGGACGCGCTGCGGCATGACTCGAACGCGACCCTCTCGGTGGAGGAGGGACTCCGGTTTGCCCGAGGCATAGCCGATCTGCGCAACGACTACCTGGAGGATCCCACCTGGGGCATGGCTGGAATGCGCCGCCTGCGCGGTCTGGCGGGCATGCCGCTGGCCACCAACACGGTGGTCATCAACTTTGAACAGCTCGCGGCCAACGTCCAGGACCTGGCCGTGGATGTGATCCTGCTGGACACCACCTTCTGGGGCGGTATCCGGGCCTGCGTCAAGGCGGCCGGGGTGTGCGAGACGTTTCAACTGGGGGTCGCGGTCCATTCATCGGGGGAACTGGGGATCCAACTGGCCACGATGCTGCACCTGGGTGCGACGCTTCCCAACCTGACGTTTGCGGCCGACGCGCACTACCACCACCTGACCGACGACATCCTGGTCGGTGGTCCGCTTCGCTACCGCGACGGCGCCATTGCGGTCCCGTCCGGCCCGGGCCTGGGGGTGGAGGTCGATCCCGAGCGGTTGCGCCGGTACAACGCGCTGTATCGGGAGTTGGGCAACTACCCCTACGATCGGGATCCGGCCCGGCCGGACTGGTACCCGCTGGTGCCCAACACCAGGTGGGCCGACCCCGAGCAACCGGGCGCGCCCACGCCATGGGCCCCTGCACCCAAAGGAGCGTGAGCGGCCGATGGGCATCGAGCAGTTGTACCTCATTCACCACAGCCATACGGATATTGGCTACACCCACGACCAGCCCGTGGTGTGGGAGCTGGAGCGGCGGTTCCTCGACGCCGCGTTGGACCTGTGCGAGCAGGGGGAGGACGGGGCCGACGACGCCTTTCGTTGGACGATCGAGACCACCGAGCCGCTGCTCCGCTGGCTGGCGCAGGCCGATGCCGGTCAAATCGAGCGCCTGCGGCGGGCCGAGCGGGCCGGCCGCCTCGAGGCGATGGGGATGCCGCTCAATCTCACGCCCCTGGTGGACACCGACCAACTGATTGAGAGCCTCCAACCCCTGTCCGAACTGCGCGAGCGCTTCGGTCTGACGATCGCCCACGCCATGAACTGCGACGTCAACGGGCACAACTGGCCGCTGGTCGACACCCTCTTGGACGCGGGCATCGAGGCCTTCAGCATGGCCATCAACGAAACTTTCGGCGGTGCCCCGCTCCAGCGACCGAACGTGTTCCGCTGGGAGGGGCCATCGGGTCGCAGTCTCCTGACGCTCAACGGTTGGCACTACATGCACGGCAACTTCCTGGGGATCCCACAGGACGTGGAGCGCTTTCGGATCCGGTGGGCCGAGACCGAGCGGCAGTTGGAGGCTCAGGGGTGGCCTTTCACCGTTGTCCCGGTGCAGATCACGCACCCATCCGGGGACAACGGTTCGGCCGATCCCCGGCTGCCCGAATTCGTGCGCGCCTGGAACGCCGCGGGCAACGCCCCGCGCATCCGCATCGCCCTGCCCCGGGACTGGTGGCGGGCGGTGCGCGCCTCGGGCGTGGATATCCCGACCTACCGTGGGGACTGGACCGACTACTGGAACTTCGGCGCGATCTCGTCGGCCCGCGAAACGACCATCAACCGCCGGTCCCGCGTGCGCCTGCGCAACGCGGACGCCCTGGCCGCGGTTGATCCCGCGGGGTCCGCCGATCGCGAGGGCCTGCGCCGGCGGGCTTGGCGCGCCTTGACGCTGTGGGACGAGCATACTTGGGGGGCCAGCCTCTCGGTCCGGGATCCGGAACACGACGATGTCGCCGCCCAGTGGCACCATAAGGCCATTCAGGCCTATGAGGCGCGAAGCCTGAGCCTGCTGTTGCAACGAGACGCGATGGCCGAACTCGTGCGGCGCATCCCCCGCGACGGCGACGATGCCCTGGTGGTCTTCAACCCCAGCCCGTTCACCCGCCACATCGGCGGGCCCGTGCCCCAGGGCGTCTTGTCACTGCACGGGCTGCCCGGCGACGCCTCTGCCACGCGCCACTGGGTCGACCGGGAAATGGGGGCTCCAACGCGCTGGTTGCCCGCGGTCGAGGTCCCCGGCCTGGGCTGGCGCGTGATACCGTCCGCCGACCTGCGCGAGTTGCGGCCGGGACCGCAGACCAGCGCCGCCACGATCGAGAACCGCCACTTTCGGGTCACCTTCGACCGCACGCGGGGCGGGATCTGCGGTTGGTGGGACAAGACCCGCGGCCTGGAGCTCGTGGATACCACGGCCCCTTGGCCCCTGGCCGCTTTCGCCCACGAGGAGGTGGCGGACCACGACCATGATTGGCCCCGCCACCTCCTGTATCGCCACCCGGACGGCTGGTCGGGCGATTGGCATGCCCGACGCAGCGGGGCCCACGTCCGGCGCCACCAGGTCTTTCGGTCCGCGGACGCCTGGCAGGTGGTCCAGCGGCTGGATGCTCCCGGTGTGGACGAGGCGACGCTGACCTTCACGCTGCCCGACGCGGGCGGCAGCCTCGAGGTGCGGGCCTCCTGGCGGATGCGGCCGACCACCCACCCTGAAGCGACCTACCTGGTCTTCCCGTTTGCCCTGACCGATCCGATCGTGCGCTTTGACGCCGGGGGGGTGGCCGTTCGTCTGGAGGATGACCAAATCCCCGGTTGCTGCCGCGACTATTTCACCACGCAGCACTGGGTGGACCTGACGGGTGGGCGGGGCGGCGTGACCGTGGCCACCCCGGACAACCCCCTGGCCCAGGTGGGGGGCTTCCAGTTCGGCCGCGCGGCCCGCACCGTGGACCTGGCCCGTGCCTGGTTTCTGGGGTGGGTGACCAACAACTACTGGGAGACGAACTTCCGAGCGCACCAGGTCGGACGGGTGCAGGCGCGGTACTGTCTGCGTCCGCACGGGTCGCCGTTCGACGAAGAGGCGGCACACCGCTTTGGTGAAGAAACCGCCCAGGAACCCGTCTGGGGACCTTGCTGGGATCCGGCCGGGCCCGATGCCGACCTGCCGCGCGTCGGCCGTATTCTGGAGGTGGAAGGTAGGGCCGTGCGCGTCTTGCATCTCTGGCCAGGGGCGCAGGGGCAGGGCTTGCTGCGCCTGGCCAACGCCAGCGAGCAGTCAACGGTGGCGCGAATCGCCGGGGGGGCGCGCCCGTTGGCGGCCGCCGCGCGCTGCGACCTCTTCGCGCGCCAGAGCGGTGCGCTGGAGGTGCGTGATGGCGCCTGCAGCGTGGACATCGGCCCGCGGGGCGTGGCGACGCTGCGGTTGGACTGGGCGGGGCGCGGATAGGGGGGGGCACAACTGGGCGCTGAATTTAGCGGCAGGGTGGCGTTGGTGACCGGCGCCGGCAAGGGTTTGGGCCGGGCCTCGGCCCTGCGGCTTCACCAGGGCGGTGCCGCGGTCGCCTGCCTGGACCGCGACGCCGCCGCGGTCCAGGGGGTTGTGTCCGCCATTCAGGCGGCGGGTGGTCAGGCCCTGGCGCTGGTGGCGGACGCATCGTCCGGCCGGGACGTGGCCGATGCGGTCGCCCGGGTGCGCCGGCACCTGGGCCCCATCCACCTGGTTCACGTCAATGCGGGTATTCAGCGGTACGGTGACGCCCTGGAGACGCCCGAGGCGCTCTGGGACGAGGTGATGAACGTCAACGTGAAGTCGGCGTTCCTCACCCTCCAGGCCACCCTGCCCGACCTCATCGCCGCCGGCGATGGTGCCGCGGTCCTGACGGCGTCGGCCCAGGCGTTTGCGACCCAACGCGGCGTCGTCGCCTACACCACGTCCAAGGCGGCGCTCGTCGGCCTCTGTCGGGCGCTGGCCATCGACCACGCCGACCAGGGGGTGCGGATCAACTGCGTCTGTCCGGGGTCCGTGGACACCCCCATGCTGCGGGATGCGGCCGATCGGTTTGCGGCCGCCGCAGGCGGGTCGGCCGAACGCGTCTTGGACGCCTGGGGCAGGGCCCATCCCCTTCAACGTCTCTGTCAGGCGGAGGAGGTGGCCGAGGTGGTCGCGTTTCTGCTATCCTCGCGCGCCTCGTACGTCACCGGCGCGGCCCTGCCGGTCGACGGGGGGCTCTTGGCGCGGCTGGCGGTGGTCCTGCCGCAATAGGGGCGTGGATGCGCGCTGGCAGACCGCGGGCGCCGCGGCCTTGGCGGGCTGGTCCCCGCGCCGGCGGCGGGAGGCGGCTCTCGCCGCGGTCCGCATGGGTGGTGGCGCCCGCGCGCTTTTGATGGAGGAGATACCGCCACCCGTCCCTTCCTCGTCGCGTCGAGGGACCACCCAGGGTCTCCCCGCATAGGGTGTGACGAGGGGGGACGATCTGTGGCGCTTTTCGAGGACACATACGCGCCGTATGTGGCCCTTGGCAGCCGCAACCTCACCGGGGGTGAGCGCGGCACCGATGTGGCCGTCCTGCAGACCGTGTACAATTTGATGCTGGGGGTCATGAATCCGCCCCAGGGACCGATCGGGCCGCCGGTCCCCACCAGTGGGGTCTACGACGCGGCCACCGTGCAGGCCGTCCGCAACATCCAGTCTTACTTCGGTATCGCGGCCGACGGGATCGTCGGCCCGGACACCTATTGGCTCTACGGGCAGGGCGTGGGGGACCACGTCACCTACGGCGGACCGGTTTACGGCAGCCGCACGCTCGGACAGGGCAACAACGGGGGCGACGTCACGATCCTGCAGAACCGGCTGAACAACTTCCGGTACAGTTCCGCACTCGGTGGTCCGGCGGACGGAATCTTTGGCGCGCACACGGCCAACGCCGTGCAGCAGTTTCAGAGCGATGCCAACGAAAACGGTGACAGCGGGCTTGCCGTGGACGGCCGTGTCGGGCCCAGCACCTTCGACGCCACCTGGCTCTACGCGCCGGCGGGCGGTCGCGGTCTGTTTCCCGGGCGCAACGGCTTTGACGTGGTCTTTGTGCAGGTGCTGCTGCACAAGCTCGGCATGTATAACGGCTGGATCCACGGGTACTACGACGGACCGACCCAGATGGCGGTCTCGGCGTTTGAGACGCGTAACGGTCTGACCGTGGACGGTATCGTCGGCCCTCAGGTATTCCACGCGCTGGGTCAGAACAACATGGTCGCGGCGCCCTCGCCCCTGCCGGTGCCGCCGATCCCGACTCCGACCCCGACTCCGACCCCGACGCCGACCCCAACGCCGACTCCAACGCCGACCCCAACGCCGACCCCAACGCCGACTCCAACGCCAACCCCGGCGCCGACGGTGTTGTGCAGCGGTCTTGCACCGACCCCGGGGGCTCCCGGTGCGAGTGGCGGGCTGCTGGTGCTCTGTGCCAGTCAAACCATCGTCGCCTACGGGCGCGGCCTGCCCAACCCGTGGCAACTGGGCAACTTCGACCGGTTCGCGGCGGTGGCGACCTTTCCCGACGGCAATTCGGCGCAGTGGATGCTCGGGGCCGATCCTCAGGGCAACTGGGCGGGGGATTTCGTTTCCGCATCCGGGGTTCCGGGGGGGACGGTCGAGGTCTCGGCCTCAGACGCCCAGGGCAACATCGGTCCCGCCGTTCTGACCGGAACCCTCCCCGCCTGCTAGCGGTGCGTCTGGCAGCCGGCGGGCGGTCCAGAGGCCGCAGGCCACCAGGACCAGGCTGCCCGCGAACAGGGGGCCCAGGCCCACCCAGGCGATGATGGCGCCGCCCAGCAGCGGCGCCACCGTCCCGCGCAGCCCCATATAGGTGAAATAGCGTCCCGCGTAGCTGCCGACGCCTTCGTCGGCGAGGCGCATGACGTGGTTTTGCCAGCCGACGTCCAGGGCGGCGTCGCCGACTCCCTGGACCGCCCCCGCGGCCAGAAGGAGCATCAGGCCGCCGTGCAGCAGGTAGCACACCGGCGGCACCAGATAGCAGGCAAAGGCGATCGCGATGGCGGTCGCCGGACGCCTGCGGTCGCACAGTCGACCCCACAAGGGGTAGCAGGCCATGAAGGCCAGCGACCAGGCCGCGGTGATCCACGCCACATACACCGCGTCCAGATGCAGCCGCGTCACCTGGTAGATCGGCAGCCCCGGTTGGATGAGGAGATTGCCGCCGCCGGCGAGGGTTACGGCAAGGAGCAGTCGTGTCATGCGCGGGTCGCTGCGGGCCGCCGACCTGCCACCCGCGGCGGCCCGCGCGGGCGGGCGCGACAGTGCGGGCTCGCGGATGCCGGAAAAGACCAGTGAGGACGCCAGTCCGAACCCGATCGCCAGGGTGAAGACCGGACCGGGCCCATAGCGGTCCAGGAGGCCTCCCGCCACGAGCGTGGCTGCGAACTGGCTGAGGCCCAACACGAACTTGACGGCGCTCATCAACTGGCCGCGCCACTGGCGGTGGTAGATGGCGCGCTCGACGGCGGTATACGCAGGGTTGGACGCCGCGTTCAGGAGGCTGTAGGCGGCGAAGCCGAAGATATACAGGTTCAGGCCATGCGACCACGCCACCAGCAGGATGCAGATGCGCGCCAGGGCGGTGCTCCAGACCACCACGGACACCCGCCGCGAACCCTCCGCCCAACGGCCATACCACCCCGACAACAGCATCGCCACGAAGGGGGCGGCCGACAGCATCCCGATCTGCCAGGCCGTCGCGCCGCGCTCTACGGCGACGATGCCGATGAAGGGTCCGGTCAACGCCTGGAAGATCGCGAACAGGCCCGCCGCACTGGCATCGAGCAGCAGGTTGCGGGCCACCTGGGGGCCGATCGTGGTTGAGAAGCGGTGCCAGAGCCGCATCGCCTTTGCGCCTTCCCTGTCTCGCCTTGCCCTCGCCCGTCAGGCGGGTGCGGTGCCCAGCCACTGTAGAGCCTGGCGTATTGCTGCGGCCAGGTCCCCGCAGATGGCCTCCGGAGTGGGCCCGGCATCCCCCGGCCACGGCGCGCCACCGCGGTTGAGCCAGATCGCGCGCAGGCCGGCCCGCTGGGCCCCGACCACATCCGCGACCGGGTGGTCGCCGATCATCACGGCGGAACGCGGGTGGACGCCGGCTTGATCCAGGGCGGTCTTGAAAAAGCGCGGATCGGGCTTGGCGCAACCGAGCTCGCCGGAGATGACCAGGGGGTGGAAGCGGTCGGCCAGACCCAAGCGCGCCAACCGCTGGCGTTGCGTCAGGGCCGGGCCGTTGGTCAGCAGGCCGACCACCGGCTGCGGTCGGGCCTCCCGCAGCAGGCCAAGCGCCGCGGATGTTTCAGGATAAAGCCGCAAGCCGGCATCCATGCCCTCCAGATAGCCGCTATGCACCGCCTCGGCCAGCGAGGGATCCGGCGCCATCCCGGCCAGGGTCAGCGCACACGCGCTGCGTTCGGCCCACAGGGACGCTTCCCCGATCTCGCCCCGCACAAACCGTTCCCAGATCTCCGCCCACGCCGCGGCGCAGCGTTCCGCAAGCCGTGCGGGGTCGCAGGCTGGGCCGGCAGCCAGACAGACGGGACCCACCGCCTGCAGGAGGGCGCTCCGATAGGCGCCGGTGAAGTCGTGGAGCGTGTCGTCGAAGTCCAGGAACACCGCGATCCGATCCATGCCCAACGCATTCGGCATCCCACCCTGCCGCCCTGCCCGGCGCCACGGGGCGCGTATGGCGCGTTCGCGCATCGCACACGCTAGGCCGGCAATCGCCCCCTGGGCCCCGGAGGCCGGTGGCGCGCGGGGCAAGGGCACGACGGGGAGGGGTTTGACATGGACCGCGGGGCAATCGGTGCGCGCCGCATGCGCTGGCTGGTGCCGTTGTTGGCCGTGGCGGTGCTGACGGCGGCCTGTGGCGCCACCGGCGGCGGCACGGGGACGGGGTCTTCGACCACGAGTTCCGGCGGCGCCAGCAGCGTTGCCGGCGGCAGCGCCGCGGGGCCGGGGACCACGACCGGCTCGGGCGCTGCATCGGCGACCAGTGCCACTTCCATTACCAGTTCCAGCAGCTAATCCAACGGGCCGGAGGCCTGGCGGGGGTTCCGCCCCGCCGGCCGATCCCTTCAGGTGAGCAGGCCAAGATGCCCACGCACGGTCCGCATGGTGGGTGCGGCGGCCGCCACCGCGCGCCGCGCCCCCGCCGCCAGCACCCCTTCCAGGTGGTCCGGCGCCTGCATCAACGCCTGATATCGGGTTTGAATGGGCGCCAGGGCGGCGACCATTGCCTCGGCCAACTCCTGTTTAAACCGGCCATAGCCGCCGTCGCCGTATCGCGCTTCGAGCGCGGTGATCGCGTCCCCCGAAACCAGGGAGAAGATCTCAAGGAGGTTGGCAACCGCCGGCTTGGCGTCACGGTCGTAGCGCACCTCGCGTCCGGAATCGGTCACCGCCCGCCGCAGCTTGGTGCGCACGACATCCGGCGGATCAAGCAACTCGATGCGGCTGGCCGGATCGGGGGCCGACTTGCTCATCTTCTCCGCCGGATTCTGCAGCGACATGACGCGCGCCCCCGTTTTCCCGATCAGGGCCTGTGGAACTGGGAAGGTTTCCCCGTGGCGCGCGTTGAATCGACCCGCCAAGTCACGCGCCAGTTCAAGGTGCTGGCGTTGGTCGTCCCCGACCGGCACGTGCGTGGATCCGTAGAGCAGGATGTCTGCGGCCATGAGGACCGGGTAGGCGAACAGGCCCAGGGAGACGGAGTCGCGGACCGAGGCCTTGTCCTTGAACTGGGTCATGCGGCCGAGTTCGCCGTAGGTTGCTTCGCAACCGAGCAGCCAGGCCAGTTCGGCGTGGGCGGGCACCTGGGCTTGGACGAAAACCGTGGAGCGATGCGGGTCGATGCCGCATGCCAAATAGATGGCCGCCACCTGGAGCGTGGCCGCGCGCAGGGCATCCGGGTCCTGGGGCAGGGTGAGTGCGTGCAGGTCGACGACGCAAAACAGGCAGTCCGCCCGGGTCTGCAGTTCGACGAACTGCCGGATCGCCCCAAGCAGGTTGCCGACGTGGGCGCTCCCCGTGGGTTGAATCCCCGAAAACACCCGCATCCGCGCCATCCCCTCCGTCCGTCGTGCCCGACTATACCATGCCGCCTGCGGCAGGCAGCCGTCGGGCCACGGGCAGCCTTGGGGTGTCGATCGGTGAAGCTCCGTCTATGGATGTCGAACAGCGGCGGTAAAACGCGACAAAACCCTGGAATCGCGCGCCAGGAATCCCAAGCCGGCGGGCGGAAATGCCACACGCCGGCTGCGTGGAAAGCACTGTGTGACAGCTTCTGCGACCGGGATGGCCACCAGGGGAGGCCGTCATGATGGTGGATCCGCTGGTCGATTCGACGCGTGCGGGTTATCCGCCGTCCCTTCGCATGGACCTGCCCTCGGCGGTAAGTTGGCTGGACAGCGTTGTTGGGTCGTACGGAGACGCGCTCTTGCTCGTGCGGTCCGACGGCAGCGTCGGTTATGCCAACCAATCCGCCTGCACCATGCTGCGGGAGCTTGGCCGCCGTCAGCCGCCGGTAGGGATGCACCTGTCGGCGGTCGTCGGCGATGGCACTTCGTTCGCCGCGGTGCGCCGCTGCCTGGAGGACCGCCGCGGTCAGCCCCCGTACCAGGCCTGCTGGCGGGGCCCCGGCGGGGAGCGTCTTTTGGTGTGCGCCGTCGCGCCCCTGGAGGCGCTGGGCGACCGTGGGGAAGGCGCCGTCCTCCTGGGGCGGGATCTGCCGTCACCGGCGGAGTGTGACGGGCAGCGGGCGAAACAGGCCAGCCTGGCCGGCCTGGGACAACTCGCGGCCGGCGCGGCACACGAGATCCGAAATCCCCTCACTGCGGTGCGGGGTTTTTTGCAATTGGTCGCCGCACAGGTCGAGATGGAGCCGCTCGGCCACTACCTGCAGATCGTGCGCCAGGAGATCGATCGCATCGAGCGGATCACCTGCGACCTCCTTTTGTTGTCGCGCTGTTGGCAGCAGAGCCTGCGGCCCTTGTCGCTGGGGGATCTGGCGCGCCGCGTGGGAGACCTGAGCCGGCTGCGTTCCGGTAGCGCCGGTGTGGAGATCGTCGTGACCGAGGCCCCCGGCGCGCCGCCGATCTGGTGCGACCCCGACCGGATCGAACAGGTCCTCTTGAACCTGGTGGGCAATGCCCTTGACGCCGTGGGGGGATGCGGTCAGGTGCGGCTGCATGTTCGCGGCGTTCCAGGGGGCTTTGTCGAATGTCGTATTCAGGACGATGGCCCTGGTATCCCCGCCGAGTTGCTTCCGCGCCTGTTTGAACCATTCTTTACTACGAAGGCGAACGGAACCGGGCTGGGTCTGGCGGTGAGCGAAAGCATTGTGCGCGGTTGCGGTGGGCACATCGCGGTCACCAGCGAGGCTCAGGGGGGCGCCACCTTTGTCGTGCGCCTGCCGGTGGCCACGGAAGCGGACGGCGTGCCCGCCCAGATGGCTGGCGACGGCGGCCCCATGGACGGCAAGGGCGCCGCGGAGGCCGGCTTCACGCCCCGCCCCCTACCGCTGCCGCGTGCGCCGACCTGACCAAAGAGGTCGGGCGGGGGACGGCGCCCCCGGCCGAAGGGACCCGGGGATGATCGGGCGGAGCTCGATGGGAAGGCCCTGCGTGGACGCGCGGGGAACGTCGGCGCGCTTGTCGGTGCGGCCCCGGGATGGTTCGGCCAAGCGCACAGGGAAGCGGTTGGGCGGGCGCGAAGGAGGTGGGGACCGGGCGGCGGGGCCGCTCCGGCGGGGCGCGCGAGGGGGGCGAAGGCCCGGGCCAAGACGGGGCGGCGGCGTGGTCGCACCCGGTGCGGTCGCCGGGTCGACAGGCGGATGGCGATGCAGACGACTCCGGATCCCTTGATCGACGATCTCAACGCGGAACAGCGCGCGGCCGTGTCGGCCCCCGCAGGGCCGCTGTTGGTGTTGGCGGGTGCCGGCTCGGGAAAGACCCGGGTCTTGACGCGCCGCCTGGCGTACCTCATCCGCGAGGGCGCCGATCCCATGCACCTGATGGCGATCACCTTCACCAACAAGGCGGCGCGTGAGATGACCGAGCGCGTGGCGCCGCTTTTGGGCGCCCGCGCCAACGGCATGTGGGTGCACACCTTTCACTCTGCCTGTGCCCGCCTGCTGCGGCGGGAGATCACCCGCTTCGGCTATACGCCGCAGTTCACCATCCTGGACGCCGACGACCAGCGGGCGGCCGTCCGCGAGTCCCTGCGCGAACTGCAGCTCGACGAGAAGCGTTTCGCTCCGGCTGCGGTCCTCGGGCGCATTTCCCGCGCCAAGCAGGACCTGCGCACGTCCGACGAGGAGGAGGGCGAGGCGGCCGATCCCTGGAGTCGTCAGTGCGCCGCGGTCTACGGGCGGTACCAGTCCAGGTTGGAGCGGGCCAACAGCCTGGATTTCGACGACCTGATCGTCCTGGGCGTCCGGCTGCTGGAGGATCCAGAGGCCGGCGCCCGCTACCGTGAACGCTTCGGCCACGTGCTGGTGGACGAATACCAGGATACCAACCATGCGCAGTATCGCCTGGTGCGCGCCCTGGTCCAGACGCACCGCTCCATCACGGCCGTCGGGGACGAGGACCAGAGCATCTATCGCTTCCGCGGAGCCGATGCCGGGAACATCCAGCGGTTCGAGGAAGACTTCCCTGACGCCCGCGTCGTGCGCCTGGAGCGGAACTACCGCTCCACCCAGGCGATTCTGGACGCCTCCGGTTCGGTGATCGGCCACAACGACCGCCGTTACCCCAAGCGGCTCTGGACGGACCAGGGCCGGGGGGAGGCCGTTGTGCTGTATCCGGCGGCCGACGCGGGCGACGAGGCCCTCTGGGTGGCCCGCCAGATTCGTGCCCTGCGCCCGCGGGTCGACGGCTTTGGGGACTTCGCGGTCCTGTATCGCACGCGGGCCCAGTCGCGGGCCCTGGAGGAGGCCCTTTTGGCCTCCGGCCTGCCCTATGTGGTGGTCGGAGATCTGCGCTTTTACGACCGCAAGGAGGTCAAAGACGCGCTCGCCTACCTGCGCCTAATGTCCAATCCCCTGGATTGGGCATCCTTCCGTCGGGCGGTGGCGGCGCCCCGCCGCGGGGTGGGCGAGGCCACCCTGTCGGCCCTGTCGGACCATATGGCGCAGACCGGGGAGGCGTTGCCTTCGGCGCTGGCGCACGCCGGCGGTATTCCCGGCGCCGCCCGGGCCGCGGCTGCCCTGGCCAGTTTCGCGCAGCTCCTGGAGGGGTTGCGCGCGTTCGCCGGCGGCGGCGGCGGGCAACCGCCGGAGGTCGCCGATGTCGTGGTGGCGGTGCTGGACCGCAGCGGGCTGTATGCGGAACTGCGCGCCGAGGGTACCGACGAGGCGCGGGCCCGATACGAAAACCTGGGCGAGTTGGTGAACGTCGCCCGCCAGAACGGACCCGTGGTGGGTAGCGGCCTGGACGGTCTGGCAACGTTCCTGGAGCAGGCGGCGCTGATCGCCGATGCCGACAACGTTCCCTCCGGGGAAGGCGCGGTCGTCTGCCTCACGCTGCATGCGGCCAAGGGCCTCGAGTTTCCCTACGTCTTCCTGACCGGGCTGGAAGAGGGGCTCTTTCCGCACCTGCGCGCCCTGGAGGATTCCGAAGGCGTCGCCGAGGAGCGGCGGCTGTGCTACGTCGGGATGACCCGCGCCAAGCGGAGGCTGTTTCTGAGCTATGCCCGGCAGCGGGCGCAGTATGGGGGAGGGGCCAGGAAGTCCAATCCCTCACGCTTCCTGGACGAGATCGATCCGGCCGTCCTGGAGGTGCAGGCATCGCGGCGGGAGGCCGGTACCAGCGGGCTTTGGACCACCGACGCCGGCCGGCGGTCGGCGCCCGCGGCGATGTCGCGCCCCGCCCCGCCCCGGCCGCTTCCCGGTCCGGATGCCGTCGGTGTCATGGAGTTGCGGGCCGGCGACCGCGTTTCCCACCACCGCTGGGGTGAGGGCGTCGTGGTCGAGGGGGCCAGCGGGGCCAATGGCGAGGTGACCGTGGATTTCCCGGCGGCCGGCCAGCGGGTGCTGGTCCTGGGCCTGGCGCGGCTGCAGCGGGTCTGAGCCCGACGCGCGTGGGGCAGGGGGGGGACAGGGCGGCGGTGGAGCGGGCGGATGCCGCGCGGCGGGCGCGCGAACTGCGGGACCGGATCGTTGCGGCGGACCACGACTACTACGTGCTCGACCGGCCGCGGGTGGCCGATGTGGACTACGACGCCTGGCTGGCGGAGTTGCGGGACCTGGAGGCGCACTTTCCGGAGCTGGCCGACCCCGACTCTCCGACGCGGCGCGTGGCGGGTGAAGCGACGGCCGCCTTCGCACCCTCGCCCCACCCGGTGCCCCTGCTGTCGCTCGACAACGCCTTCGGAGCGGCGGAGTTGGAGGCCTTCGACGCCCGCCTGCGGCGTCGGCTCTCCGGCGCCCCCGTGCGCTACACCACCGAACTGAAGATCGACGGCCTGTCGGTGGCCCTGCGCTACGACGGCGGCCGCTTCGCGGGCGGGGCGACGCGGGGCGACGGGATGGTCGGCGAGGACATCACGGCCAACCTGCGGGCGATGCCGTCTGTGCCGCCGCGGCTCGGGCCCGACGGCCCGGTGCGTCTGGTGGTGCGCGCCGAGGTGTATCTGCCGCGCTCGGCGTTCGCCGTCCTGAATGCCGCGCGGGCCGACGCGGGAGAGCCGCTGTTTGCCAATCCGCGCAACGCCGCGGCCGGCTCCCTGCGGCAGTTGGACCCGGCGGTGACGGCCGGCCGGGGGCTGCAACTGTTCTGCTATCAGGTGCTGGTCGGGCCGGAACTGGATCAGTGGGATTCCCTGGAGCATTTGGAGCGCTGGGGTCTGCCCGTCAACCCGCACCGCGGCCGCTGCGCCGATGTGGGCGAGGCCCTGGACTGGTGTCTGTCGTGGCGCGACCGGCGGGCCGAGCTGGACTACGCGACCGACGGCCTGGTGGTCAAGGTGGACGAGCGCGAAACGCAGCGGCTCTTGGGGGCGACCTCGCGGGCGCCGCGCTGGGCGATCGCCTTCAAGTTTCCGGCCGAGACGGCGCGGACCACGGTGCGTTCCATCGAGGTGTCCGTCGGACGCAGCGGCGTGCTCACCCCCATCGCCGAGTTGGAGCCGGTGCGCCTGGCGGGGACCACGGTGGCGCGCGCCTCCCTGCACAATGCGGATTACGTCGCCGCGCGCGACGTGCGCCCGGGGGACACGGTGACCGTGCGCAAGGCGGGGGAAGTGATCCCGGAGGTCGTGGAGGTCGATGCGGCGCGGCGGGGCGACGATCCCCCCGCCGCCTTCATCATGCCGGAGGCGTGCCCGGTCTGCGGGGCGCCGGTGGTGCGCCTGGAGGGGGAGGCGGCGCATCGCTGCGTCAACGCCGCCTGTCCGGCGCAGGTGCTCGGGCTGCTGGTGCATTGGGGCGGACGCGGCGCCATGGATATCGCCGGCCTGGGGGAGCGGACGGCCCGCGCGCTGCTTGCGTCCGGGCTGGCGCGCGACCCGGCGGACCTGTATCGCCTGGAGGCGGCGCAGCTTGAGGCACTGCCCCGGTTCGCCCGGCAGTCGGCGGCGAACCTCGTCGCGGCCATCGATGCCAGCCGGGACCGGCGCCTGGCGCGGTTGTTGGTGGGCCTTGGGATCCGCTACGTCGGCGCGCGGGTGGCCCAGGTGCTGGCCGGCGACCTGCGCAGTTTGGATGCGATCGCCGCGGCGCCGCCGCAAGCGCTGGAGGCCATCGCCGAGGTGGGCCCGCGGATCGCCGCCTCGGTCCACGCCTACCTCTCCGACCCGGACAACCGCTCCTTGATCGGGCGCCTGCGCGAAGCCGGGGTCCGGCTGGCCGATCCGGAGCCTGCGGTGCGCGGGGACGGCGGGCCGCTCGCCGGTCGCAGCTTCGTGCTCACCGGGACGTTGGCGGAGTGGTCGCGCGCGCAGGCGGCGGCGGCGATCACCGGCGCCGGCGGGACGGTTCGGGGGACGGTGAGCGCCCAGACGGATTACGTCGTCGCCGGGGCCGATCCCGGTTCCAAACTGGAGCGGGCGCGGGCGTTGGGGGTTGCCGTCCTGGATGAGGGCGGCCTGCGGCGCCTGTTGGGTGGCGACGCGCCGTAGCCCGCAGCCGCCGCGCGCCGCCCGGGATTGTGGTATCGTCGGCGTGGTGCCCGTACCTGCGGGGGGGATGCAAGCTGGCGATCGGGGTGGCCCAGGTGCGCCATGTGGCGCGCCTCGCGCGTCTGGCGGTGGCAGAGGATGAGCTCGCCGGCTACGCCCAGGACCTGGACCGCATTCTGACGCATGTGCAGCGGCTTGCGGAGCTCCCGACCGAAGGGATTCCTCCGACGAGCAGTGCGCTTGAGCTCGCGGGTGTGGTCCGCGCCGACGGGAGCCGTCCGGGGCTCGCCCTGCAGGCGGCCCTGAGCAACGCCCCGGCGGCGCACGGTCAAATGTTTCTGGTGCCGCGGGTTGTCGAGGGCTGAAGCCGAGGGGAGTCTGCCGCGCATGTGGGATTGGCCGGCGCATCGCATCCACCGCGCCCTGGCCGCGGGCGAGGTTTCCGCGGTGGAGGTGGCGACGGCGGTGCTGGACCGCTGCGACGCCGTGGAGGGCCTGATCGGCGCGTACCTGCATCGGCGGGGGCGCGCGGACGTTCTGGCGGACGCCGCAGCCGTCGACGACACCATACATCGCCGCGAGCCGCTCCCGCCCCTGGGGGGCGTACCGGTGGCCATCAAGGACAACCTGAACACGGCGGGCCTGCCCACCACCTGTGGGTCGCGCATGCTGGCGGACTATGTGCCGCCCTATGACGCCGCGGTCGTCGAGCGGCTGGCGGCGCAGGGCGCGGTGTCGCTGGGCAAGACGAACATGGACGAGTTTGCCATGGGCAGTTCGACGGAGCACTCCGCGACCGGCCCGACCCGCAATCCCTGGGACCTGGAGCGCGTGCCGGGCGGCTCCAGCGGCGGGTCCGCCGCGGCCGTGGCCGCAGGGTCCGCCGCGGTGGCGCTGGGGTCGGATACCGGGGGCAGCATCCGCCAGCCGGCCGCCTTCTGCGGCGTCGTGGGGTTGAAGCCCACCTACGGGCGGGTGTCGCGCTACGGCCTCGTCGCCTACGCCAGCTCGTTGGACCAGGTGGGCCCGCTGTGTCGGGACGTACGCGACGCCGCCCTGGTGCTGGGCGCGATCGCGGGCGGCGACCGGCGGGATGCCACGGCCAGCCCGGCCGCGGTGCCCGACTATGAGCGGGCGCTTGGGGTGGATTGTCGCGGACTCCGGTTGGGGGTGCCGCGGGAGTTCCTCGCTGAGGGTGTGGCGCCGGAGGTGCGGGCGGCAGTCGCGGCGGCCGTGGACCTGCTTTCCGAACTGGGCGCCGAGGTGGAAGAGTGCAGCCTGCCGACGGTGTCGTATGCCCTCGACGCGTACTACGTCATTGCGCCGGCCGAGGCGAGCAGCAACCTGGCGCGCTTTGACGGCGTGCGCTACGGCCACCGCGCCGGGGATGGCGGCGACTACGCCGCCCTGTTTGCCAAGACGCGCGCCGAGGGCTTCGGCCCCGAGGTGCGCCGCCGCATCATCCTTGGCACCTACGCCCTCTCCGCCGGGTACTACGACCAGTATTACGGCAGGGCCCAGCGGGCGCGCACCCTGCTTTGCCGCGAGTTCGACGTCGCCCTGCAGCGGTATGCGGCGCTGGTGACGCCGACCGCACCCACACCGGCCTTCGGGTTGCGCGAAAAGACGGCCGATCCCCTGCAGATGTATATGAGCGACGTGTGCACCGTGCCGGTGAACCTGGCCGGCCTGCCGGCCCTCTCCCTGCCCTGCGGCTTTGTGAGCGGCCTGCCCATCGGATTGCAGTTGATCGGCCGCCCGTTCGACGAGGAGACCCTCCTGCGGATCGGATACGCCTACGAGCAGGCCGCGGATCTCAGCCGGCGCCGGCCGCCGGTCGCCGCACTGGGGGCGGGCGCGTGAGCGCGGGGGAGGGGACGCAGGCGGTGGCGGGACGCTATGAGACCGTGATCGGCCTTGAGGTGCACGTCGAACTGGCGACGGGCAGCAAGATGTTTTGCGACTGTCCCACCGACTTCGGCGCGCCGCCCAATACCCAGGTGTGTCCCGTCTGCCTGGCCCTGCCCGGGGCGCTGCCGGTGCCGAACGAGCGGGCCATCACCTACGCCGTGCGCGCCGCCCTGGCCCTGGAGTGCACCATCGATCCCGGTTGCCGCTGGGACCGCAAGAACTACCACTATCCCGACCTGCCCAAGGGCTACCAGATCACGCAGTATGCCCGGCCGCTGGCGCGCGATGGGCGATTGGGGTTCACCGGCCCCGACGGTCAGGCGCGCCAGGTGCGCATCCGCCGCCTCCACATGGAGGAGGACACGGGCAAGTCGACCCACGAGGGCATGCCCGGGGGCACGACCGGCGTCGACCTCAACCGGGCCGGCGTGCCGCTGATCGAGATCGTCGGCGAACCCGACCTGCGCTCCCCCGAGGATGCGCGGCTGTATTTGCAGGCCCTGCGCACCCTGCTTTTGTACACCGGGGTTTCCGATGTGCGCCTGGAAGAGGGCAGCCTGCGCTGCGACGCCAACGTGTCGCTGCGTCCGGCGGGGTCCACGGAGTTTGGGTCCCTGGTCGAGGTCAAGAACATGAACTCCTTTCGCTCGGTTCAGCGCGCGTTGGAATACGAGGCGACCCGCCAGGCCGCCGCGCTGGACGCCGGGGAGCGGATTGTGCGCGAGACGCGCCACTGGGATGAGCGGCGCGGCATCACCTTTGCCTCGCGCAGCAAGGAAGAGGCGCACGACTACCGCTATTTTCCCGAACCGGACCTCGGACCGGCCGCGCTGCCGCAGGACTACATCGACGCGGTGCGGGCCGATCTGCCCGAGTTGCCGGCCGCCCGCGCGACCCGCTATGCCGGCCTGGGGTTGACCCCCTACGACGCCGGTGTTCTGGTCGCCGACCCCCCGCTTTCCGACTACTTCGACCGCATGCTCGCCGCCGGGGCGGCGCCGCGCGAGGGGGTCGCCCTCCTGACCGTCGAACTGCTGGGGCGCCTCAACGCCAACGGTATCGCCATCTCCGATCCCCGCTGCCGGGTGCGCCCGGAGCAGCTGGCCGGGCTGCAGCGCTTGGTGGCGGCGGGGACCATCAGCGGCAAGGTCGCCAAGACCGTCCTGGAGGAGATGTTCGCCAGCGGCGAGGATGCGCAGACGGTGGTGGCACGCCAGGGATTGCAGCAGATCAGCGACACCGATGCCATCGCCAAAGCGGTGGCCGATGCCGTGGCGGCCAACCCCCAGAGCGTCGCCGACTACCGCGGCGGCAAGCGCCAGGCCCTGGGCTTCCTGGTGGGGCAGATCATGAAGTCCACACGGGGCAAGGCCAACCCCGCGCTGGTCAACCGGTTGCTGGAGGAGGCCCTGGGCCAGGACTGAGGGGCGTACCTTGGTCGGCACCCCCAAAGTGGCCGTCCCCTGGCGCGAAGGCCGTGGGGGTGGCTGAGGCGGTGTGTGGCCCGCCACTCCGAAGGTGGTGTCCAGTCCGTGGCCGTGCAGGGGGCGATCCCCGCCGGCGTTCCGGCGCGGGGTCTGTATGTCCAGACGTTCGGCGGCTTTCGCTTATACAGAGACGGCTGCGTCCTGCCGGCCGGTGCCTGGCGGCGGCGTCCGACGCGGCTCGTTCTGGTGCGGTTGCTCCTGGTCGGTCCGGGTGGTATCGCCAGGCGCGAGCTGCAGGAGGATCTGTGGCCGGGCGTTGCGGTCGGCAGCGCGGGCAACCGGCTGCGCGTGGTGCTGCACGCGCTGCGCCGCACCCTGCAGCCCGATCTCGGTCCGCGCGCTGCGTCCGGCTACCTCCAGGCCAACCGGCGCACCTGCGCCCTCACCACGCCCATCCCTTGGGACCTGGGGCGGCTGCGCGACGGCCTGGCGGCGGCCGAGTCCGCCGGGCGCCGGGATCCGCGCGCCGTGGCCGATCTGCGGCGCGACTTCTCCGCGGTGCAGGGGCCGTGGCTGGCCGACGAGCCGGCCCTGACCGCGGCGCTGGCGGCGGCGCGGCCCCAGGCGCAGGCGGTGGCGGCGCGCGCCGCCCTCTGCCTGATGCAGATCGGCCTGGAGCGCGGCGAGCGCCCGGCGGTCGTGCGGGTGGCCGAACAGGCGCTGCGGGCCGGAGTCGCGGGTGAGGGCCCCTGGGGTGAACGGCTTCGTGCCGTGCGGGCCCGCGCCGTCGGGCGGCGATGACACGGATCGCCGCAGGTTGCCAACCCCCGCGCGGCGTATGCTGGCACGGGGGGGACCGCCGCGATGGGCATGGGCAGCGGCTGGTCGGGCGGCTTCGGCAGCCATCATATGCCGCCGGACGCCCGCGAACTTGCCCGGGGTGAGCGGCTCGACGGTGGCATCGTGCGGCGGGCTCTGGCCGCCTTCCGCCCATACCTCTTTGCGTGTGCGGGCGTGGTCGCGTTGCTGGTGGTCACCTCGGTCCTGGGGGTCCTGCCGCCGCTGCTCACGCGGCAGATCATCGATCGTGGCATTCTGGCCCACGATTTCCCCTTTGTCCTCCACTACACCCTGCTCATCCTGGGGGTCGGGGCGGTTTCCGGCCTGCTGGGCGTCGCCCAGAACTACCTCAGCAATCTTGTCGGCCAGCAGGTGATGGCCGATTTCCGCCAGCGGCTGTTCGAGCACCTGCATACGCAGCCGTTGCGGTTTTTCACCACCACGCGCTCGGGCGAACTGGTGTCGCGCGTGGTCAACGACGTCGGCGCCATCCAGACGGTGGTCACGACGACCCTGGTCAGCCTGATCAGCAACGTAC
>DAHWHT010000066.1 GCA_027335515.1 Clostridia bacterium | reverse complement strand
TGCACGTGGCGTTCGGCTTGCTCCTCCGGCTGCACGAGTCTCCCCTCCCCCCGGTTCCGTTCACTGGTATGCTCGACCCGGCTTGTCCCTTGCCGGTCTGCCGGTACCTTACTCTTGCCGGCTTCGAGAAACCGGCTAATTCCCGAAACTGCCTCTGTCTCAACGGCTCCCGCATGCTCCACACATCCCCCTCCCCCGCCGGGTCGCCCACACTGGGGCACGCCCCGGATAGGAGCAGATGAAGGAGCCGGAGCCGCGCCGGTAGGGCGCCAAAGGCGGCCGAGCATCACCGGAGCGGGCGCAGCACCGCGAGGATCAGGCGCAGGCGCACCCTTCCCGCGCGCAAAAGGCGGAGGCGAGCAAGCTGGCGACGGACGGGGCGCCGGGTTTCAGGGGAGGCCCGGAATCCGGCCTGGCCCAAAGGTTTCTGAGCGCTGCTTGTTCTTCACCGCAGAAGGCGTCTGGCGCCCCACAGGGGCGCGATGGCGTGCCGGGTGGGGGGAAAAAGGGCCACGGTGGGTTCCGGCGCCGTGGCGGGCTCCTGGGGGGAACGACAGGGCTGCCCACCGCGCCAAAGTGCTTCGCGCTACTTGATGGTTCGTTCTGGTTTGACACGGGCGACTGAGTGCTGTGCGACTGGTTTCGACAAGGTTCGCGGCAGACAAGTCGTAAGGTGGCGGCATGTGGAGGAATGGCAAGGGTCTTGTGTACTTGGAACCTGGAGAGGTCGCGGCCTTGGCGGCCCTGGCGCGGCAGGCTGTTCCCACAGGACCGGCCACGCACCCGCGCGAGTTGATGTTCGCAGCGCTTGGAGAGGTGCTCGGTGACGTGATAGACGGCCCCGGCGTGGTGCTCGCGCTCGCTCCGGAGTCCGTCGTCCGTCAGGCCGCTCGGGCATATGTGCGGTCCGATGATGCGTCAGTGAGTCTGCCTCGCGCGAGCGGCGGTTCCAAGTCCGTGCGGCTGGCGTAGGTTTCTGGCGAACGGCGCGGAACAAACATGGCATGAACACCCAGGAGCAGTCTGCCTTCGACCATCATCCCCGGCTCGCACTGTTTGACGGCCTGCCAGTCCCTGTATGCCTGGTGGACGGCGAGTGCCGCATCGTGGACATGAACAGCAGCGCCCTGTCGTTCTGGGGGGTGGAGCCGGGCGCCATCCTGGGGCAGCCGGCGATACCAACCCTCGGCATCGTCCCGTCCGACGGTGAGGGCGATGCCTGGCGGCGGATCTCGCCGCCAGGAGCCCATCCGCGCCTCCCTTGCCGGATCACGACCCCGGACGGACAGGTGCGACAAGTGTCGATCCTCTACACCCCCCTCAACAGCACCACGCCGCCACTGGGCGCGTTGTTCATCATCGAAGGGTCCATGGCAGCCGTTCTCTCCGATGTGCCGGAATGGGCTCTGCGGGACTCTGTGACCGGCCTTGGCAACCGGCACCTCTGGGAACGTGAGGCGGCAGCCTGGTCTTCGCGCTCTGGATGCGTCGTGTTTCTCGACCTGGACGACCTGAAGGAAGTCAACGACCTGCACGGGCATGGCGCTGGGGACAGACTGCTGGCCGCCGCGGGTCAAGCGCTCGCCTCCCTTGTTCCATCAGGTGCCTTGGCGGTCCGGTATGGTGGGGACGAGTTTGTCGCCGTGCTGCCGGACCCGGACGAGGCCGCCGCCGAAGCGTGGGCACAAGAGGCCGTGCGCCGCGTCGCGGCCGCATCGGCGGACCTGCCCATCGTCCCCCGAATGAGCCATGGCGTGGCCGCCTTCGGGCCGGGTGGGCTGCAACGGGCCGTGCAGCGCGCCGACGACGTGCTCTACGAGCGCAAGGGCGTGCTGCTGCCGGCGGCCAGCGGCGGGCGGATCATCCTGACACGGGAAGGCCGGTCCGCGTTACGGCAGCCGGGGGATGACCGGGCACAGCCACGGCCGGGCGCGTTCAGTGCCGGTTTTGGACCGGAGTTCGAGTCCTACTTCCAGGCCCAGTATGCCCGGGCGGTGGAACAGGCTCGCGAGTTCGTCGACTTCGTGGACCCCGAGCCAGGCACGGCTGTCGTGGAAGTGGGGGCGGGCTCCGGCCGGATCACCTTCGATGGAGGGTTAGCGGAACGGATCGGCCGGCAGGGGCAGTTGCTCGTGACGGACCCGTCTGGGCCGCAGTTGCAGGCGGCCCGCCAGCACGCGGAAGAGCGAGGGTTGGACTGGGTGCGGTTTGTGAGGGCGCCTGCAGAGGACCTGCCCTTGGCCTCGGCGACGGCAGACCTCGCCTTGGGCGCCTTGTTCCTGCACTTCACGGATGCGCTGACGGCACTGCGGGAGATGGCTCGGGTCGTCCGTCCCGGCGGTCGGGTGGCCATCAGCGCCGGCCTGGAGCACTCCTGGCGGCCAGCCTGGGAGGAGGCCATGGAACCCATCCGCCAAGCGATGGAGGAGGAAGGGTTCCCCGTGCGGCACCCCTTCCTCCACTCGGGAGAACTGGAGGATCTGATGGCGGCCGCCGGGCTGAGTGTGGAACGGTCTAGGGTCGTTGGACCCCACACAATAGAGTTTCCGTCGGCGGATCTGGCGGTTGCAGTGTGGCGGCAGATTGGGTTGGTGCGCTTGCTGCTGCGGGGCCACGGCGGGGAACATCTCGCGCAGACGGAGGAGGACTTTGAGCGACGGGTTCGCGAGGGCTTCCGCCGCCGCCCGGCCGCCGATTGGTCCATCACCGACGGGCGCTTCGTCTCGGTCGTTGCGCGGCGGTCGGGATAGCCGAGTGGCCGCGCCACAGTGTGCCCCATCGGCGGTCGCCGACATCGTGGCAGCGTAACCAAGAAGGGAACCCTCGCACCCCTTCTGGCGTCCTAAGCAGACGGAGGTTGGTTCCAGTGAAGGGAATCGCAGGCTTGGTCGTCCGTGCTTTGCTCGCGACAACTGGCTACGGGGCAGGTCACGGTGCTACTGGTCCTTGTGGCTACGCTGGCGCCGCTGCTGGGCCCGGAGTCCGGGGTCGCGACGTCCGGATGGGTGCCGCCGGGTTGGATCCTCGACCTTTGGCCACACAAGCCGCGCACACATCCCTGCTTTTGGCATCTCTCCCCGATAGGGAACCCCCCTTCGGGTCCGAACATCGTGCGGGCGAGGGGGATTCGTGGTGGGTCGACATCCCTGCGTGATTGCCGCGGCTGTTTTGGTCACCGTCTTGGCGGCAGGCTGTGGCGTTGCCCCTGGTCGAGCGACTAACCGTATCGCCGCGCGCGCGACGACTCCCCCGACCACCACGGCTTTGAAGCCTACATCGGGGTTGTCGTCGACACCCTCCGTCGCGGCGTCCACTAAACCCATGGCGCAATACGGCACCCTTCTGCAGTTGCGGATGGTCACCGCTGAAGACGGCTGGGCGATCACCAACCTTGCCCTCCTGCGGACCACCGACGGTGGTTTGCGTTGGACCGTCGTGCAAGACGGCGCCAGATACTATTATTGGTATTTCTTAGACGCGCGGAATGCCTGGGTCGTGGACGCCTCCGACGTGCTTCAAACCACCGATGGTGGCGAGACGTGGACCGTGACCGCTCTACCGGGCGCGACCGAGGACACCGGACAGCAGTCGTCTGGCTTCATAGACTTTGCCGATGCGCAGCATGGCTGGCTCGTTCGCGACCTTGGCGCGGTGATGGGCCAGGAGGCGGTCGACATCTTTGCGACGACCGACGGCGGCGCGACCTGGACGTTGGTCGATCATACAGCGCAGACCGGCAGTTCCGCTGGCAGCCTGCCCCTGTACGGCGATAAGAGCGGCATAACGTTCAGTAGTGCGACGACCGGGTGGGCGGTCCTCCAACTGCCTGCCCGCGGGGCGATCCCGCTCTACCAGACGACTGATGGGGGTAAGACGTGGGCGCAAGCCACCCTGACAGCGCCTAAGGGCATCTCCCTGTCCAACGCCCAGATCAACCCGCTAGCCCCGCCGACGTTTTTTGGTCAACAAGACGGCGTGTTCACAGCGACCCTTGTCGACTTCGGCGCCGGAGGCAAGGACGTTACGGTCGTTTGGCGCACCCAAGATGGTGGCTCCTCTTGGGTGCCGGTGAGTACTCCGGATCCGGCGACGAGCGCCTCCATGGGCCTGAGCTTTGCGAACGCCCAAACGTGGTTCCTCCTCAGCACCACGGGATCGCTGCTGGTGACCACCGATGCCGGCGCCAACTGGAAGACGATTGACGTCACCAAGCCGCCCACGGGCGGGATGGGCAAGTACAACGTCCAGTTCGTGAGTTCCACGGTCGGCTTTGCCTGGAAGGACCTGTCGCACCTATGGACCACCACGGACGGCGGCGTGAAGTGGATATTGATCGTGCCGACCGCGGTAGCGCCTCCCACTCCGACCAGCAGCCGGAGCGGCACGGTAAGCAGTCAGGACTGCACAGCGCTCAGCACTGCCGAAGAGATCTACGCCGAGACATACGACTCGTATCTCGGCAGTGCCGGTAGTCCAGCCCCAACCTCCCTGGTCTCGACCCCCATCCAGTGGTGCAGCAACACATCATCGTGGGGGGCGGCGGACAAGGCGCTATACGCCGAGGTCCACATCGCGTACGCCGCCGTGATCAGCCACCACCTGGTTGGGGCGCAATTGGTCTTTGGCATGCCCGGATTCACCTGGCTGTGTGGGCACCCCCAGAATCAGACTGAGACGGGAGCCGCGGCCTACGTGTGGGACAAGGCATGGGGCGCGCCTCCCAAGGATAGTGGCAGTTGCGGTGTGCGGGTCGGCGGTTGACAACCAGGCCGGAACGTCCATGAACGGGCATCTCTCCCTGGCCCCGGTTTACGGGTTGGGGCTCGGACTACTCGGCCCCCGCCCGCGCCGACGGTGCGCGGCGTCCTGAGCGTAGCCAGGGAGGGAGGTAGGCACAAACCATGATGCTTCTGCGCCGACTGAGAGCCGCGCTCGATCTCGACTCGACCGGGCCGGAATCCCTACCCGCTGCCCCCAGTCGTTTCGGACTCCTCCGTCGGGCCAGGTCTGCCCTGGATCTCGGCCCCACGACGCCGGAATCCCGCTGCCTGTCGGCCCGCCTGCTCCCCTTGGTGGGCCCGCTGGTCCTCGTGGCCACGCTGGCGCCGGTCTTGGGACAGCAGGCCCGGGTGGCGACGTGGATGATCCTGGTCGGCGCCCGAGGCACGTATGTGGCAGAGGCCGGAGGATGACGCCAGCATCCGTCTGACGCAGCATGTCGATACTGATGTCCGCGACCCCATGACCGCTAGCTTGCTGGAGCGCCCGCCTCAGGGCGAGAACGGGAAGAGTACCGGTACCAGCAGCAGGACCAGAGTGAACATCAGGAGGGTCAGCGGTAGGCCGATGCGGAAGAAATCCTGGTAGCGGTAGCCGCCCGGCCCCATGGCCATGAGAAAAACCTTGTTGGCCAGCGGCGTGAGCGGCGCGGCCGAGAGGGCCACGACCATGGCCACCACCAGGGGGTAGGGGGACAAGTGTTGGGCGCCAGCGATACTGACCGCCAGCGGCGCCAGCACAAGGGCGGCGGCGACGTTGCTGACCACCTGGGTCAGCACTGCGGCAAGCCAGAAGAAGACACCGAGGAGGGCAAGGTGGCCGAGCGGACCCACCCAGGTCACCAGGAGATGCGCCGCAGCCGCCGTGATCCCGTCCCGGGTGAGGGCCAGGCTGAGGGGGCTGATGCCGCCGATCAGGACAATGATGCGCCAGTCGATGGCTCGGTAGGCTTGCTCGATGGACAGGATGCCGCTGAGCACCATGAGTAGGATCCCGGTGGCAGCAGCGGCTTGCAGAGGCAGCAGGTTCGTGGCTGCGGCCGCCAGCGCCGCGGCCACGATGCCCACGGCCAAGAAGGCCCGCCTTCGGGAGGCGGGCCGCCGTTCGGCCTCGGACAGGACCAGCAGGTCATGGCCGAGATCGGCCCGGACGAGGGAGTCGGCGTCGCCCTGCACCAGCAGGACATCCCCGGCCTGGAGGCGGAGGTCTGGCAGAATGCTGGCCTGAGTCACGCCCTGGCGCATCACGCCCAGCACGGTCAGGCCGTATCGTGCCCGGAAGCGCGTTTCCCGCAGCGTCCGTCCCACCAGCATCGAGCGCGGAGGCACGACGGCCTCCACCACCCGCATCCGTCCCGCCGCACCCAGTTGACCCGGACCGCCGGGAACGCCGGTGGGGTGTAGCCCCTGGCTGTCGGCCAGCGCCAGGACGGCCGCCTCTGATCCCTGCACCAGGAGGCGGTCTCCCGCCCGCAGCGTATCGTGCGGCCCGGGGTCGAGCACCGTCTCCCCCACGCGGAAGATGCGCACGACGCGCAGCGCATGCTCCCGGAAGTAGGCGATGTCGCGCAGGGGCTGTCCGATCAGCGGTGAGTCCGGGGTGACGGCGACTTCTGTGAGGTATGCCTTAACCTGGGACGGATCGCTGAAGAACTCCGTGTCGCCGCCTCCACCCACGACGCGGCCGAGGCGCCCCACCCCCCAGAACTGCATGAAGACCACGCCGACCACGACCAGCAGCGCGCCCAGGGGGGTGATGGCAAAGAGGCCGAGAGGCCGGATACCGGCTCCAGAGAGCGTGGCGTTACCGATGATATTCCCCGCCGAACCGACCATGGTGAGCAGGCCGCCCAGGGCAATCGCCACTGCCAACGGTAGCAGCAGGCGCTGCACGGGGACCCCCAGGCGCTGGCGCAGGCGGGCCACGGTTGGCAGAAAAATCCCCATCAGACCGACGTCGGAGATGAATGCCGAAGGGATCGGTGGCAGGGCCAGTAGCGCGGTGGTGAGCGGCTTCTCCCCGCGCCGCCCGACCTGTTCGAAGAAGGAAGACATCAGGTCCGTGGCCCCGGATTGCCTCAAACCCTCGCCAAGGGCGAACATCGCCGCGACCACCACGGCGGCGTAGGAACTGAACCCCTCGAATAGGTCGGATGTCGGAACCAGGTGGAAGATGGCCACCAGCGCCAGCACGACCAAGCCGACCACATCGAGGCGCACCCGGTTGGATACCAGCATGCCGATCATCAGCCCGAGAATGCCGAGGGCAAGCCAATGCCCCACGCGCGTCCATCTCCTCGTCCGCCCGGTTCCACCGTCCCTACCGGGAAGCACGGTCCAGGACGCCTTGCAGTGTGGTCGCTATGTTCATGACCGTCAATATCGCGCGGCATTAAGATGTTTTTCGGACTGGGGGCAAAAGTCAGTGTCCCCTTCGAAGAGCACTCTCACCCAATACGGATGCTCATCCGAACGTGGTCACGCAGTCCGGCGGCGTTAGGCCGTCAGCACATGGAATGGACCGCGACTGGCGAAGCTTCGTTAGCTTTGCATGTGCTCCATACTCCTCGGGACCTTCCAATTACCAAAGGCTCTCCCGGCTCCGGCTGGTCAGCGCGTGCGGCAGATCGCTGCTTGCCCGTCCGGCGACTATCCGCCGCGCCCAACGGCCTGCCCACAGTCTTCGTGCGGGCAGGGCCCGGTTTCCAGTTGGAGCGTCGTGTGGTCGATACCGAATTGCTGCTGGAGGTTCCTTCCGACCCGCGCGATGACCGACTGCGCATCAGAGAGCGGGGTATCCCGGAGCACCAGGTGGCCGCTGAGCGCGGAACGCACCCCGTCCAGACTCCACACATGGACGTGGTGCACGGAGACGACTGCCTCGTCGGCCACCATGGCGGCGGACACCTCGCCGACTTCGATACCGGACGGTGCGCCCTCCATGAGCACGTTGATGGTTTGCGCGATGATGCCCCAGGCGCCACGCGCGATCAGGAGCGAGATCCCCACGCTGACCAGCGGGTCCCACCAGAACCGGTGCGTGACCACGATAAGGATGCCGGCCAGCAGGACCCCCGCCGACGCCGCCGCGTCGCCCATCACGTGCAGCCTGGCGCTGCGCACATTCAGGTTGCCCCCGTGCGTGTGTGGATGCGCGTGCCCGATGTGGGACCCGTGCGCGTGGCCGTCCAGGCGCAGACCGATGAACAGGTTCCCGACCAGGCCGATGGCCGCCACCGCCCACATGATCCACGGAGTCACCGGTACCGGATGCGCAAAACGCGCGGTGGCCTCGACCAGGATCCCGCCGGCGACCACGACTAACGTGCCGGCGTTGAAGAGTGCCGCGAGAATGCCCGCCCGGTGGAAGCCATAGGTGCGGCGCGGCGTCGGGGGCTGGCCAGCCAGACGCGTGGCGTACCAGGCGAGCCCCAGGGACAGCACATCGGTCAACATGTGTCCGGCGTCGCTGAGCAGGGCCAGGCTGTGCGACAGGAGCCCACCGGCGACCTCAGCGAGCAGGATCAGCCCGGCCACCCAGAAGGCAGTGCCAAGGAACTGTGCCGATCCGCCTCCATGGTGGTGCCCGTGGGGGTGATCGTGATCATGCGTGTGCTCTTCCGACACTCCCGCCAACGCCATCCCTCCAGAGTCGTGCCTCAGTGGCAGCCGCAGGAGTCCACGCGGCCCCGGGCTGCCATGACGGCTTCCCGGCCCTCTCGCACCACGAAGTAGACGATCCCCAGGGCGGCCAGCGGGTCCACCCACCACCAGCCGAACACGGCGCGCAGTGCCAGGCCGGCGAGAAGGGTCCCCGCCATGTAGGCGCACGTGACGCCGCAGGCGGCATCCGCCCGCAGCGCCGCACTGCCGATGCTCGCCCCAACCCTGCGCTTGGTAGCCACGATCCAGGGCATCACCAGCGTCGACGCCGCCGCCATGGCCAGGCCGACGGGGCTGCTCTCCGTCCGCGCGTGCATGAGCAGGTCCCGGAGGACGCTGCCCACCACCCAGGCCGCAAGGAGGAACAGCAGAGCCCCCACGAGCCCGGATGCCCTGCGTTCCGCCGCCTGCACCTCGCTCGCGCATCCCCCGAGTTGCTCCACCCGCAACCGGCGGAGCAGGACTCCGGCCGAGACCAGTTCGATCAGGCTGTCGGCACCGAAGGCGACCAGTGCCACACTGCCGGCGGCGATGCCGGCGCCCAGGCTGACGGCCGCCTCCACGAGCATCCAACCGATGGACCACCACTCGATGGCGATGCCACCGCGCAGCGCACCGGCGTCAGACGCTCTGACGCTCATGGACCGCACCTTCCTCGCGGCGGGACGTGCGGGGCCGGGACAGCCACCCGGCCAAGGACGGGTCGGCCAAGCGGTAGAAGGCCATGCGGCCGTCTTTGCGATAGCGCACCATCCCAGCGCTGCGGAGGATCTTGAGATGCTGCGACGTGGCCGTCTGGCTGATGTTGAGCAGGCCGCTGAGGTCGCAGACGCAAAGCTCGGTCAGCGATAGCGCCGAAAGGATCCGCAGACGCGTCGGATCCCCGAGGGCGCGGAACCGCTCTGCCTCGACCTGGGCGGTCTCCTCGTCGAGAACTCGGGGTTGCAGGCCCGCGATCTTCATCCCATGGACGACGACTGCTTCGCAGGTTCCCTCTTCGCGTTCGGTCACCGGGCGCTCCCTCCATCGGCATACGTGTATGCGCACATGCGCATATCTTGCCACAACATCGAGGATGTGCGCCGCAACTGCCCGCCGTTACAGGCGGGGCCACACCCACCGGGTGGCGCGCCGCAAAGCCGAGACCCGGACTCGGGATGCCGGCTGGGAGAATCGAGACCCGGCATCCGGGTACTGCGGGCACCGCCACTCGGCCCCCCGCCTCTGGGAGACGAGGCCGGTGGTGATGCGGGCCTTTGTGGCGTTGGGCCCGATGGGCCGTTGACTTCCTCTCTTGGGCGGCGTATGTTGGCGGCGGCTTCGAGACCCGCACCTCGTTAGGCGAGGCGTGCACGCAAACAGACGCCGCTGACCGGAAACGTCGAGAGACGCCAACGGTCGGGACAGGAGAGGTCGGATTAAGGCTTCTCCCGAAGCGGCTGGGTCAGAGACCCCACGTTGCGTGCTGCCGAAGCTCAACCAGAGAGGCAGGGGCGCCTGTGTGCGCCTGCATTCTGGAGGGCTTCTCGCCAAGGCGGGGAGTCCTTTTTTGCATAGTGGGGGGTGGTGCGCGGATGAGCGCGGACAGTGCACATAGACGCTGGCTCCGCTCGCGGACCGCGTACGCCAGGGGTGCACGATTCGGTTAGGCTGCGCTTTTGGGGCGCAGTGGACTGACACCGTGATTGCCCTCGGCCGTGCGGCCGGGGGTTTTTTCTTGGAGAGCGTTCTTAGCAAAGGGGGGACAGCCATGAGCGCCGGTGGCAGTAAGAGCGGAACCGCCAGTGGCCGATGTCGACACGGCAACCGAAAGAAGGTGGCGTCATGGCTGTCTTTCGTGAGGTCTCCCGCGAGGTCGATCTGCGCCGGCGTGACCGCGAACGCGTCCTGAGCGTTCGGTCCCGGTCCCGGTCGCCGCTGCAAAACCTGCTTCTCTTCCTCCTTGTGGCCGGCCCCGGCATCCTGGTCATGATCGGCGACAACGACGCGGGCGGCGTCATCACCTACGCGACGACGGGAGCACGGTACGGGGTCGGCTTCTTCGTGCCGTTCCTGCTGCTGATGATCCCCGTGGCCTACGTGGTCCAGGAGATGACGGTGCGGCTCGGGGCGGTCTCACAGAAGGGCCATGCCGAACTCATCTTCGACCGC